>JADHYP010000076.1 GCA_016782355.1 Candidatus Syntropharchaeum sp.
GGATAGCAAAGGAGCGAATCGGGCTAAAAAGGGAGAAGATAGTAGATTACGGCGAGAGGAAGCGGAAAGGATTTTTGAGAAGGTTGATTGAGGATATGATGAGGTAAACCTTTTCTTAGTTGATTGTATAGAAATATTGAGGCGGGGGTTGCTGAGTTAGGAAAAGGCGCAGGGCTTAGGACCCTGTCTCGTAGGAGTCCGCGTGTTCAAATCACGCCCCCCGCATGCATAGCATAGATTCGCCAGTAAATTTATTATCGGAAACATGAGCTTCAGGGCTATTGAAGAAGAAGTGAAGGAAGAGATAAGGCAAGGGCAAAAGCCGTTAACGCTGTTCATGCTCGGTGGCGTGGACGTGGGAAAGACGTTCACAGTTACTTCTATTGCAAACTGGCTTTATGAGCAAGGGCTAAACGTGGCTGTCGTGGATGCCGACGTGGGTCAAAGTGATATAGGACCGCCGTGTTGCATAGGCATGGGTATTCTGGAAAAGAGAATAAGAAAGCTTTCAGAAGTGCCTCTTCACAGCCTCTATTTCGCTGGAAATACATCGCCTAACGGGTGTATGCGAGAATGCGTAAAAGGAGCAGCGGCGGCTGTGAAGAAAGCAAAAGAGCTAAATGCTGACGTTATACTCGTGGACTCAACTGGCTGGATAGAAGGAGAAGATGGGTTAAGGTTTAAGATGCTCGAAATAAAGGAGATAAAACCTTCTTTTGTCGTTGCCATCGAAAAGAACAGTGAATTGGCGCATATCCTACCGCATCTAAATAAAATTTTTGTGGTCATCAGGCTACGGATGTCGAATGAAGCAATAAGCAGGACGAGAGAAGAGAGAAAATCACTGCGTGAAGAGGCGTATAATAAATATTTCAGAGCAGCAAAGGACCGGGATTTTGAGTTCTCTATTTTAGAGTGGTTTCCAGAAGAAGGTAGAATATTGGGGCTTTTCGACCGAATATGCGAAGACAAAGACAAAGGCGAAGGTGAGGAAATTCTTGGGCTTGGGATATTGAAGAAGAGGGATTATGAGCGAGGCAAGGTAGTAGTATTTACTCCTGTGGATGCAGAAGGCGATATAACTATAAAATGGATAAAACCGGGTGGTGTGAAGCTAATAAGTGTAAATGAAGGATTTAAAGAGTTTAATTCTTCTCAGCTACGGGATTGGGGCATGACCCATAAATGTCTTCTTAGGGGGTTTAAGCATCGTTGAACTTGTATTTTTCAAAATCAATCCTAGCAAGTAATTTTTTAGGGATTAAATAAATTATACATTTATACCGATTTGAACATGAGGTGAATCATGAAACCAGTAGACGGTAATTTGGTAAAGCGATTTGCAGAAGAATTCTGCTACGGACGTAAAGGTTTTTCTGCTGAAGAAATACCAAAATACTTTTCTACTTTCCAAGGCAATGTTCCTTTTCCAGCCATCTATAAAATGGCAGTAAATAAGTCTGTATTATTTTACGACTGTGTCACATCTCTTTCACCAGAAAATCAACGGCAAGTTTATGACCTTTGTATTTTGTCCCTGATCATACACGCCATAGGGGATTCCTTTCCCTATTGCCATTGATAGAAAGTCATAAGTATTAACTTCTTCATTCATTCCTTTTGGCTCCCACTCTTGCCCATCATTTTTAAAGTTTCCCACCAATTCCTTCTTCTTTGTATCGACCGAAATTACCGGGTTGTTGGTGGCAATCTGCTCCTGAACCTTCCTGTTGATGTATTCGAACTGGGCGTCACGATCAGGATGGCTTGCCCCCTCCAGCATCTTTTTGTTCGCCTTAAGACTATAGCCTAAATCATGGAGAATCTCGGCTACCATGCGGTGGCTCGTCTGATGTCCCATCCCATTTAGCTCATCAGCCAGCCGACGAACGCTTTTGCATGTCCAACGAAGAGGAGAATAGGGATCACCTCGCGTGAGTGGGTACAACCTGCTTCTCCTTCAGATCTTCTGCGCCGAGGCGAATTCCCCGGCGCGATACTCCAGTCGCCCGTGACACTATCGAGGGCCCGCCATAACCAATAGCCTCTGCTTCGGCTGCCGCCACGAGGCGACGCAACCGCTCATCAAGCACCCACTCTAACGCCTGAAACCTTTGCCTTATCATAGACTCATCATTCTTACCGTGCATGTAATTTCAATAAGTGGTAGTTGATATAGTTATTTCGTGACGCCCCCTTAGTGCTTATGATTTAGGTGTTATCAAAGAATTTCTATCACGATTGTATGCTTTACCAGATTTATTTCCTTTATCCTTCCCTTTGCGTGTTGTATCTCGCCTAATATTCCCATGAGTTTTATATCCGCACCATCAACTTCTACGTGAACCACATCTTCCATCAGCAATTCTTTGCTTCCCCCTCTTTCTATTAACACGCTTGATTCGCACATATTTTATATATTGACCTGTTTCACTTTAAAATTTTAAAGGCTCGTGTATCTTTATCACAGGCTTTGCATGAGGAGAAACGGGATTGAGTTCGGTAGTTTTAAAAAACAGCAAGTCAGTTTTTCATTCTTGTCTATTCTTCCTCTTCTTCTTCTCTACATTTATCGCATACGGAATAAAGCATCGTCTCCCCTTCAGAGCCACAAACGCCAGCGGCTATGTCCTGCAGTGTCACTTCTTTAATCTGTTCCACTACATCCTCAGACAAATCACCTTTTCCGCATTCAAAACATTTGTACAGCGATCCCGTAACCTCAACTTTGTCAAGGTCGCCCAAAATGTGTTTGAACTCCCTCAATTCCCGTGGTATTCTCAAGTCCAGAGTCTCCGCGATAAGTATGCCGCGCTTGATTATCTCTTTGCACTCATTTAGGTCGGCATCAGCATAAGAAGAAGGTAGCCGTGCTACAAGCTTGTTGAATTCCTTCTTTGATATATCATGACTGCCGAAGCAATCTTTTAGTCCCATCTTCCACTCATCTACCAGAACGGAGATGAATTGAAGGTTCCCATTCTCTTTCTCCCTTGCGATCACAATACTCCTACTGCCCTTTGGTGTAGTCATCAAGACTTTGTACAAAGGCAATTCGCCCACTTCTTCCTTCTCTGTCAAACTACTAAGATATGGACAATCGTTAGGGCATAGTTGCGGGTCTCTGATTAATCCACAACATCGAGAGCAGATGAATTCGTTCTCCTTTACGCAAAACCTCTTACCCTTACGAACATTACAAATTACACATTTATTCGCTTTCATACCCCTCACACCGGCAAAACCCCATAAGCCAGGAACAAAGACGAGAACAGGATTGCAACCATAGTCATTGCTTTAATCAGCGGATTAATCGCGGGACCTGCGGTGTCTTTGAAAGGGTCACCTACCGTATCGCCTACGACTGCGGCTTTGTGCGCATCGCTCCCCTTTCCACCAAGATAACCGTCCTCTATCATCTTTTTCGCATTGTCCCATGCGGCGCCGCCATTTGCCATCATCAGCGCGAGCATCAACCCGGAAATAATCACACCGATTAACAGCCCGCCGAGTGCAATCGCACCAAGTAAAAGACCTACAACCACCGGCACCACCACCGCAATCATTCCCGGCACTATCATCTCCCTTAATGCTGCGGACGTCACGATGTCAACGCATTTGCCGTATTCCGGCTTCGTTTTGCCTTCCCATATTCCCGGTATCTCCTTGAACTGCCTTCTCACCTCTTCAACTACCTTGAACGCTCCTTTTCCCACTGCACGCATCATAACCGAGCTGAAAATAAAAGGCAGCAGTCCACCGATTAATAAACCCACGAGCACAAGTGGATTGAAAAGGCTAAATTCTGACATGAACTCTTCCATAGTCAAACCTTCGGGTATGACCTTGTGCAAGTAATCAGAGAATAGCGCAAGAGCTGCAATTGCCGCTGATGCGATTGCATACCCCTTTGTTACGGCTTTCGTTGTGTTACCAACGGCATCGAGCTTGTCGGTAGTGTCTCTAACATTAGAAGGTAAATCTGCCATTTCCGCAATACCGCCTGCATTGTCTGTAATCGGACCGTAAGAATCGAGAGCAACGATGATACCCGTGGTCGAGAGCATAGCGACTGCGGCAATCGCAATCCCATACATCCCCGCAATACTCGCTCCCGTAGCCATAAAAGGCACGAAATACGCAACCAGTATCCCACTGCATATAATTATCACCGGCCAGCCTGTGGACATCATACCAACTGCAAGACCTGTAATCAGATTGGTGCCCGCGCCTGTTTTGCTTGCGTCCGCAATTGCCTTTACCGGCGAATGCATCTGCGTGAAATATTCCGTAGCGACGACCATAAGTGCCATTATTATTATTCCGACGACTGCGGAAATGAATATTGAAGTTCCAGCCAGGTCAGTTCCGATTAATGCTGCCGTTACCGGATAGAACAGAATTATGCTAAGTACTGCGGCAGTAATCACGCCCTTGTATAACGTTCCCATGATGTTCTCGTGCTTGCCCATCCGCACTGCGAAGATTGCAATTATGGATGCGAAGATTGCCACCGCACCTAAAATTAGAGGATATTCGATAAGTGCTAAACCCGCAGCAATGCCTGGAAAAACATTCGTTACTTCTACGTCTCCTGCATTTATTATTAAACCGCCGATTAGCATCGCTGCAATTGCAGTAACTACGTAAGTTTCAAACAGGTCGGCACCCATGCCAGCGCAGTCACCAACGTTATCGCCTACGTTGTCGGCAATTACGCCTGCATTTCTCGGGTCGTCCTCCGGAATTCCCGCCTCTACCTTGCCTACCAGGTCTGCACCGACATCTGCTGCTTTTGTATAGATTCCGCCGCCAATCCTTGCAAATAACGAAATCAAAGAAGCACCGAAGCCATAGCCTACAACGAGGTCAACTGCATGCGAACCTCCGCCGAAAAGAATGTAAAAACAACTTGTCCCAAGTAACGCAAGCCCGACGACTGCAAGCCCCGTTACTGCACCGCCTCTGAACGCAATAGCAAGTGCCTTGCGCACACCAGAGAATGCCGCTTGTGCAACTCTGACGTTACCTCTTGTCGAAACCGACATGCCAATATAACCTGCGGCTGCGGAACATGCGGCGCCAGCCAGAAACCCTATTGCAATCCGTCCGGAATCAAAAAATCCGCCCTCAAAAGCATGCGAAAGTGCAACGGACAATATCACTGCGATTATGACTGCAACGACTGCAATAGTCCTGTATTGCCTGTTCAGGTAAGCAGATGCGCCCTCTTGAATAGCTTCAGAGATTGCATTCATTTTATCGCTACCTGATTCCTGTTTAAGCGTATAAACAGCGAATATCGCTGCGAATATCAAGCTTACGAGCCCGGCAATCGGTGCTAACCATAGCAAGTCCACTTTTCTCTCTCACCCCATTTTTCCCAACGCTTCTATATATTTACTCTTCATTATTGCCTACTGCACTTTTCTTTTTTTCATCCTATATATAAATATTCGTATTTTGACACGACGAGTTCAAAAATGAAGAAAAAGGAACTGGCAATCCTGTTAGAAACCGTAGAGGACATAAAGGAGCCGGATGTGGACGAGGAGCAATATTCAACGCCCTCTACGGTGGCTTCCGAATTACTTCATTTCGCTTTTATGAACGGTGATATCGAAAATCGTGTCGTGTATGACCTCGGATGTGGTAACGGAATACTGGGGATAGGAGCGAAATTATTGGGTGCGAAAGAAGTAGTAGCGATAGATAGAGACGAGCACGCGATAGAAGTTGCGCAAACGAATAGCAAGCGATTGGGTGTGGAAGTAGAATTCAAAAGGTGTGACGTGCGAGAAGTGGAAGGAAAATGCGATGCGGTGGTGATGAATCCCCCCTTTGGTGCGCAAAGGAAGAACAGGCATGCAGATAGAATATTTTTGGAAAAAGCGTTTGAAATCGCGCCCGTTGTTTATTCTATACATAATGCCGGCAGTGAATCGTTTTTAAAAAGTCTTGTTCCTCATGCAGCGATTGTTCGTTTTCCAGTCGCATTTCCTTTGAAAAGGAGATTCTGGTTTCATAAAAAGGAAAAGAAGTTCATAGCGGCGGATATATACCGGATGGAGAGAAAGGGCGGATAACGTCTTTACTTTTATATTTAACGCACTACCGATAATCTTTAGCGGCTCTTCGTATTGACCGGATTTTCAAATAAAAACAAAAAATGAGAGGTTAGCCTACATCGTAGACCAACCTCAAAACTTCTCCAGAATGTGCATCTATCCACGCGGCTGCTGGACATGGCAACTCCATTGACCTTATTCTGGAATCATCGAACTCTATCCACCACGCTAACCTGATGTCGTTCGAGCCATTTTGAGGCACAGGGTAATTCGTGTCCATCCATACCTGTTTGGTTGACAGAAGATTGACCTTCGTGGAAAGTTCTTTACTCATGTAGTTCTGCAAAATCGTCTCCGCGTCTTTCTTTGCGACTGTAGGAACTGGGCTGACGTCAATCTTTTCTTCTGGGATTGTCCATGTCTTATAGTAACTCATAATATCCCCGGTATTTGGATTAACCCTGATCGTTATGCCATCGGATAGACAAAGTATCCCTGTATCCTCTCCAAATTGATTGGTAATGCACTGAAGATATACAACTCCCCAGAGTTATCCTCAGGTCGGACATACTGTTCAGTCATGCGCAGATATCAATATGCTACTGCACTACGTGATATATCATAGAGAATATACC
>JADHYP010000077.1 GCA_016782355.1 Candidatus Syntropharchaeum sp.
AAACATCGAATCGCTTTCGCAAGCGTTTGACAGAATTATCAATTGAAAAACTTGATGCCATCATTGGAATTAAGGAGAGACATGAACTGGACGATACAGGAAAAATGGCAATCATAAGTGCAGTCCTGAAGACGTGCATGCCCTATTTCTTTGTGGTTGCGTTTTATAGAGTCCGTGGCGAGAACTCGTTGCAAATTGGACCTTATCAGGGCGAAGTGCTTGCTTGTGGTATAATTCCATACGAAAAGGGCGTTTGCGGTGCTTGTGCTACACGGCAGGAAACCATCATTGTACACGATGTAACAAAGTTCCCGAAGTATATTGCCTGCGATTCGCTCACCAAATCTGAACTCGCTGTGCCTGTAACAAGAGATAACAAATTGATAGCAGTACTGGACGTTGATAGCACCGAATTTGACGCATTCAATGAAGTGGATAAATCATACCTGGAATTGATCGTGAAGACATACTTTGAAAATTGATCTTGATTTTATCAGTGGAAAATTTGAAGTCATACAGAAAAAAATGCAGAAGTTATTTCATATCCTAAACTATTTAAAAGTTAGAAAGTAAAAAATGTACCAAAGGAGGATGACATCATGAAAGAAAAAAAAGAAAGATATTTGACCACGAACCAGGGTGTCCCAATCACAGACAACCAGAACTCGATGACCGTTGGCGAACGCGGTCCAGTGTTGTTACAAGACGTCCAGTTTATCGAGAAGATGGCTCACTTTGACAGGGAGCGCATCCCTGAACGGGTTGTCCACGCCAAGGGGGCAGGGGCACACGGCTACTTTCAGGTTTACAAGAGCATGGGACCTTATACGAAGGCGAAATTCCTCCAGGACCCTGATAAAAAGACCCCTGTCTTTGTACGGTTTTCCACGGTAACGGGTGGACGGGGCTCTGCGGATACAGTGCGTGATCCCCGTGGATTTGCCGTTAAGTTCTACACTGAGGAGGGGAACTATGATCTTGTAGGGAACAACTTGCCAGTATTTTTCATTCGGGACGCCATTAAGTTCCCGGATATGGTTCATGCCTTCAAGGGCGCACCGGATAGCAATATTCCATCCGCCTCTTCCGCGCATAACCGCTTTTGGGATTTTATATCCCTGACGCCAGAATCGACCCACATGATTACCTGGCTTTTTTCCGACCGCGGGACGCCGAAAAGCTACCGGATGCAGGAGGGGTTTGGCGTCAATACCTATGTGTGGGTGAACGCCGAGGGAAAGGCGGTGTATGTGAAATACCACTGGAAACCGAAATTGGGTGTGCAGAACCTTGACCGTCATGAAGCAACCCGGTTGGCTGGTGTAGACCCCGATTACCTTACTCGTGACCTCTACGATACGATCGCCAGCGGAGAAGAGGTTGCATACGAACTCAATGTCCAGTTGATGGATATTGCTGACGAATTGAAACAAAATTTTGATCCACTCGATGCCACAAAGACATGGCCTGAGGATAAATTCCCGTTGATGCCTGTGGGCAAAATGGTGCTCAATCGCAATCCTGATAACTTCTTCGCCGAAGTGGAGCAGGCGGCTTTCTGTCCCGCCAGCATCGTTCCCGGGATCGAGTTTTCCGATGACAAGTTGCTCCAGGGTCGAACATTCTCCTATGCTGATACTCAGCGCTATCGGTTAGGAGCGAACTATCTGCAACTTTCCATCAACCGCCCTTTGGTGCCGGCCGAGAACAATCAGCGCGATGGAGCCATGCAGTTTGGGGAATTCAGCGGCCAGGTCAATTATGAGCCCAATAGCTTAGCTGGCGGTATGCCTATGGAGGCTCCGGCGGACCCCTTACGTGTATATCGAGTTGAGGGAGAAGTGACTCGTCGCAAGATCAGCATAACGAATGATTTCGAACAGGCTGGGGAGAGATATCGTTCCTTGAGCAAGATGGACCAAGAACATCTGGTGGATAACCTCATCGCGGATCTCATGCACATTGACAAACCGATCCAGCAGCGGGTGATTGAGAACCTGACAAAGGCTGATCCGGAGTTGGGTAGATCTGTAGCTAAAGGCTTAAAACTTTAACAGATGATGAAGGGAAGGAATCGCTACTGCACCTAACAGCGGATAAAAGACTACGGTGCTTCGCACCTCCGCCCAAATTGCCGTTGGCAACTTCTTTTATCCGCAAGACGTTATACAAGAAGTTGTAAGTGTTGAAAGAGGATAGTTTTATAGGGTATAAAAGCGATATTATAAGTAAATTTGGAGGTTGGTTAAAAGATGGCAAAAACAATAGGTATAGACGTAGGAACGAGCAATTCGGCTGCGGCTGCGCTGATAGGTGGTAAATCCACGATAATCCCGAGCGCGGAGGGGACGAGCCTTGGCGGTAAAGCATTCCCTTCGTATGTGGCATTTACGAAAGATGGGCAGATGCTGGTTGGAGAACCCGCGAGAAGACAGGCGGTGTCCAATCCTGAAGGAACGGTGATGGCAATCAAGCGGAAGATGGGCACGGACTATAAGGTGAAGGTTCAGGGCAAGGAATACACGCCGCAACAAATAACCGCTTTCATTCTTCAAAAGATAAAACGCGATGCCGAAGCATTCCTTGGCGATAAAGTTGACAAGGCGGTCCTAACGGTGCCGGCATACTTCAACGACAACCAGAGGACTGCGACGAAGGATGCAGGTGCGATTGCAGGTTTAGAAGTCGTCAGAATAATTAACGAGCCCACAGCCGCGGCGCTTGCTTATGGAATTGATAAAACGGAGAAAGAGCAGAAGATTCTGGTCTTCGATTTCGGCGGTGGCACACTCGACGTAACGACTATGGAGTTCAGTGAGGGCGTATTCGAGGTCATATCCACGAGTGGCGACACTCAGTTGGGTGGAACGGACATGGATAACGCACTCGTGGATTACGTGGCGGAAGAGTTCAAGAAGGAATCGGGAATAGACGTGAGAAAGGATAGTATGGCGTTGCAAAGGCTGCGGGAAGCGAGTGAAAAAGCGAAGATAGAACTTTCCAACGTGCTTCAGACCGATATAAATCTACCGTTCATCACCGCAGACGCTTCGGGACCGAAGCATCTTGTCATGAAACTCACGCGGGCAAAAGTAGAGGAACTCGTGCGACCAATAGTAGAAAAATGCAAGGGGTCAATAGACCAGGTACTAAAGGATGCCAAACTCACACCTCGTGACGTCACCAAAATCATATTCGTCGGTGGACCGACGAGAATGCCAATAGTGCAGAAATTCGTCGAGGAGTTCGTGGGTGTAAAAGGAGAGCGTGGCGTTGACCCGATGGAATGCGTGGCTACGGGTGCCGGAATACAAGCAGGTGTGCTAACGGGAGAAGTGAAGGACGTGCTGCTGCTGGACGTCACCCCACTCTCGCTTGGCATTGAGACTTTAGGCGGCGTATTCACCAAATTGATAGAACGGAACACCACGATTCCCACGCGGAAGGGTGAGACATTTTCGACTGCGGCTGATAATCAAACGAGTGTCGAGATCAACGTCCTGCAAGGTGAGCGCGAATTTGCGCGCGATAACACTTCCCTGGGGCGGTTCCATCTGATGGATATTCCACCATCGCCAAGAGGCGTGCCTCAGATCGATGTTACCTTCGACATAGATGCCAATGGTATATTGAATGTCACAGCCAGGGACATGGGCACGGGGAAGCAGCAGGCAATCACCATCACCGCTTCGACCAAACTATCCCAAAGTGAGATAGACCGGATGGTTGAGGAGGCAACGCGATTTGAAGAGGAGGATAAAAGGCGTCGTGAAACCGTGGAAACGAAGAATCAAGCGGAGAATCTCATATATACCACCGAAAGGTCGCTCACGGATTTGGGCGATAAGGTCGCGAGTGACGAACGGACGCGGATAAATGCGATTACAGAACGATTGAAGGAGACGATAAAGAGCGAAGACGTTCACAAGATACGGGCTGAGATGGACGAATTGACACGTGCATTCCACGCGATTTCAACGCGTGCATATCAACAAGCCGGGGCACAGTATCAACAACGAGAAGGTCCAAAGGCAAAGGAAGGGGAAAAAGGGAAGGGTCCCGTGGATGCGGAATATAAAGTGATGGATGAGGAGGAATAAAAAAGTGCATTTGTTTACCGCCGAGATCACGGAGAGCGCTGAGATGACGTGAAGGTATGAGTTGTGAGTTGTCAGGTGTGAGTAAGCCACACTCCTCAAACCGGAACCCTCAAACCTCACACCTACGATGACTCTATGTGTTCTCTGCGGGCTTTGTGGTGAACGATTGCTAAAAGTTTTCGGAATAAAAAGCATATTTACACAGATTCCACTGAGTTATTCAATATCGAAAGAAAAATAAATTTAAACAAGTAAGTTTATAAGGTATTTGTATGAACAAAAGTGAACCAAAAATGAAGACGTATGTTTTTAAAGTGGTGGTTGAACCAGTTGAAATGATAATAGAAGAATTAATCGAAGACGGAGAACCTATACCTGAAGCGCCGGAAGAGGAAGTTCAGGTTTTCGCTGAACCAAGAGCACTGGTGACAGTCTATGCCGATTGCTTATAGCAAGTTGCGAAGCTTAACAGCTCCAAAAACATTGAAAGCGATGATTCAAGCAGTCGCCTGTGTTTGAAACTACATCCTGCGGGACCGTGCATAAAAGTTTTTATTGCATAAAATCCCACTTATATTTAGTGGGAATATGGAAGCAAGAATAGATGCAGAAGGAAGGATTGTGATTCCTCAATCCGTTAGGGAGAAATTGCAAATCAAAGAGGGGATGCTCATATCAATTGAAGAAAAAGAGGATGAAATCCTATTAAGACCGAAGAGGGAGAAAAAGCGAAAAATAGAAGATTTCTTTGGTTTAAAAGTGGAAAGAACAGGGAGACCAGAATGGGCAACACCAAAGGAAATAAAAAGTATCTGGGAGTAGATACGAATGTATTGGTGGCTTTCCTGGATAAGGAGCATCCAGACAATTCTAAGACAGAAATATTGGCGGAGCACCGATATAACGCAGTAAATCCAACTATAATCCACGAAGCCTATCACACACTGGTTTATAAGCAAAAATGGAAGCGTGAGGACGCTAAAAATACACTGAGCGATTACATAGATTTGAATACAATACTATTCCTGGATCAAACAAAGAAAATCACGAAATTAGGATTGGCGATAGGAGCAAACTACGGATTAGGAGGTAGGGATTCTCTGATATTAGCGAACTTCATTTCAAATTCGATAGAAATAATGGTGACGTTTGATGGGGAGGTATTGAACGTTAAGGAACTTCAGGAAGAGGGGAAAAGATTGGAAATAAAACTGCCTATGGATTTCAATTAAATATTTAGATTCCTCTGTGCTCTCTGCGTGCTTTGCGATAAGCAACAAGTACAAAAATTTTAATCATCCCCTCTCCCTTTTCCCCTCTTCACGCTTCTTCATACTTCTTACCCGAAATTTATTGAGTTCAATGTCTTTTCCCTCCCGGAAAACATTCTCGATAAACTTATTGCCTGCCTCCATCATCCCGCGTATTTCAGTCGTGGTGTAGCCAATAGGTTCAATCTTTTCCAACTTAAAAAAGTATAATTTCGCCTGTCTCTTGAACCAGTCATCCGGGAAGTCATCGGATACCAGAAGAAGGTCAATATCGCTGTGCGGATAGAAGTCACCCCTACTCCTCGAGCCAAACAATACCACTCGCTTCAATCTAAACTCGCGGTCAACTCTTCTGCAATAATTGATTACTCGCTCTATTATTGAGTCCGTTTCTCCGCCCATTCAAGCAACCTCCCAGCATTTTTTATGAAGTTTAAGGCAGGTATCGAAATCATATTTAGCCTCATCCATCCATATACCAGCCCTTCCAACGCGTTTGCTTTTCTTCATTCTTTTCATCTATCTAAAACTGCCGTTGTATTCTGCAACTTCTATGTCGTTTGTGTTCGGCTTGTTCCAACCAATTCTCGACTTCTTTTTTCATGTTCGGGTAGTCTTGCGGTTAGCATCATTTAAGGGCTGGGCAATGCAGGATATATCTTTCTTCTTTAGTAACTACTCAGCCATCAGTTGATAGCCACAGAGTTCACAGAGAACACCGAGAAAATGGAAAGGAATGAATCGACAGAAAAAACATAGCTTGGGGCAGGCAGGTTAAGCCGTGCCTCGATGGTCAACTTTGGTGACAAGAACTTATTGACAGTGTCAAAAGAATCCCTCTGTGAATCTCGGTGTCCTCTGTGGCTGTGTAGTTACCTTCTTTATTCCAATTTGAGGATTGTGTTGAAGTTCATGTTTAACGGCGGTATACAGTTATAGATCGTTGTTCTAAGCCTGTATTATTGTAGATTTCCATTTGTAATTTATCATAATATTCCATAGCTTCCTCGCACTTTGCAACTTCATTCTTCCCACCACCACCATGAAGTTTAGCATCCATCATTTGATCCTCAGCACAGTCAACAATACATTGAAGGTATTTAAGGAAATTATGTAAGTCCTCCGTTCCATTAGGCGGAATTACCTTTTGCTCATTATAGTATGCTTCTTCATATATTTCCTTTACTTGTTTATGACCCTCCATACGACTCATCCAGTACGCAATTTCTTCTCCTTTATGTAGTCCTCCTTCAGGGCAT
>JADHYP010000078.1 GCA_016782355.1 Candidatus Syntropharchaeum sp.
AACCACCACCTCTTTAAACACCACATACTCCGGATTATCCAAACACACTCTCACAGCCTCTTTGCCAACACTATACCGCATAGCAATATCCTTAATAGAAACTATATCACCTCCAATCTCTATCCGCATCCCCTTCAAACGTTCCACCTCTCTCTTTATCCCCTCACCCTCAATCCTCGCTAAATACCTGACCACATCACCAACTGGAACCTTTCTGCTGAACAGTATCACGGGCTGATTAAGACCAAACTCGAAATTTGCAGAATTAAAACATGCGAGATTCTTATCAATCGCCACCAGCATAGTGAACGGCATAGCCCTGAGTTTTGACAACTTCCTTTTTATATATTCCTCAGTCCAGAACCCCACGATTTCAAAATAGGTTTCTATCTCCATCTCTTTATGCTTGAACTTAAAATCCGGTATGAACACGGCTTTGCCCGTGAAAACCGCATCCGGCTCTCTTACCAACTCCCAGCTCTTCGATGCCGGTGAGGCTAAAAACGCATTATAAAACCGTTCTTCAATGCCGCTATCAAACGTAGTCCTTGACTCTTTCTCTTTGCTCAGTAACAAATTCTTACTTCTACTGTCGCCCATCACAAAATGATAAATTCTCGGGGTAGCCCGTCTGATAACGATCTCGGCATCTATTTCCCATCCATCGCTATTGACGATCGTAGGAAGCAATTTTGCCAGCGACGTGCCATACCGCTCACTCAATTTCAGCAATGACGAAGCACCTTCAACCCTTATCTTATTCCCCTCTTCAGAAATATACATCAACCCAAAGTATTTAATTGCGCGAAAAATCTCTTTATAATTGCCTTTAAACGAGACGTTCATACCCGTGGCTTTAAACAATAGAGTCTGAGCAAGTGAAAGGTTATACGACTTTAAAAGCTCTTCGGGACTCAAAGACGCAAACGTATCCAATACAACTTCTGATTCTTGGTCCGCCCATAAAGATTGCTCTAAATCATCAACGGAAATGTTCAGTTTCTTTGCAACAGTTTCAATCACAGCCCCTCTTTCTTTTCCATTCGTGACTTTTTTGCTACTCGCCTCCTCAAAGACTACCTTCCTTGCCAACACGGGTTCAACGGTAAACTTCGACTCGAAGACGCACTTCCGCTCTAAGAGCGTTCTCAAGCCCCTTACACGTTTGAAATTCAATCCATGTTCAAACTCCGCAAGTATTTCATCTATTTCGCTCTTCTTTTTACCTGCAAAATTACTATAAATTTCTATAAGCTCCTCAGCCAATTCCAACTGCTCTTCGTCTATCTGAACGAACTCAGGATATATTCTGTCCTTTTTCAACTTCGTTACGAGTAGTTCACTTGGTAACACTTCTTCTTATTGCTTTAAGAGGAAACGAGAACCATTTTTTTCTCTTTCACGCGCTCAAAAGTTTCCGGGTCTACGGCGACTTCCACGATATCTTCTTTCACGATAAGTTTTGCGTCTACTTCTTCCAGAAGTTCCGCCTCTAAATCCCATTCTTCAATCTCGAAAAGCCCTTCAGGCACGGAATTTAAATCCTCAACGCTTCTTATCTTCACCTTTTTCATTGCCATTTCCCTATTTTTTATTTCGTCTTCTTTCGATATAAACTTTTTTCATCATCAGTGCTTTCTCTTGCTGTAACCAGAAAATATACTTCTCCTCTTCGCTTTAAGACCAGGGTCAGGTATCTCCCCGCATCGGTCTTGCCATAGAGAACGTATCTCTCTTTTGTCTTTTTCAAAAAAGGGGGATGGTTTAACATCTGAAGAATCTCCCTTTTATCAACGTCATGCTTGGATATATGCTTTTCTGCGCTCTTTGTTACTGCTACTCTTAACTTCATTTGCAAAAACCCCTCTTATAAAGAAAAGTTGATCAAAGATTTTCTTTCTTATTCCGACGTCTTAGCTTCCGTGCCTTTGCGTCTCCTTGCTATTCCCATCTCAGTCGTCCGTTTTGATACGATTTCGTAAAGTATTGCAAGTTTCCCTTCTTTTTTTCTCAATATCCTACCCAATCGCTGCTTATATTCCCTTTTACTACCGGTACCACTAAGTATAACACCAACCGAAGCCTCGGGAACGTCAATGCCCTCTTCCAGAACCTTAGAGGTTACTACCACCTTATATTTCCCCTCCCGGAAATTATTCAGTATTTCCGCACGCTCCTCTTTGTGTGTAGTATGCGTAATTGCAGGTATGAGGAACTCCTTTGAAATTGCATAGACTAACGAATTATGCTCGGTAAATATTATCATTCGCTTGCCGAAATGGTTATTCAGGATTTCAGAAAGAGCATTTAACTTCGATTCTGAGTTTAACGCTATTCCTCTCGCTCTGTTTCTCGCCAGCAAAGCTTCTCTCGCTTTTGCGTCACGACCACTTCTCATAACGAGCAATCTGAAATCCGTAGGTGATTTCAGTATTATCTTCTTCTTTTTCAAGAAATCGGTGAATATGGCATGGTATTTTTCGTATTCCGCCCGTTCTTCCGCGGTTAAATCGGTAACGATTTTTCTTGTTTCATATTCAGCCAAATGCTTCCCGCTAAGTTTATCTATGCCTATCTCATAAACCTTACCTCCAATCAATCTTTCAAGCTCTTTATGGAGTCCATCTTCTCGTTCATACGTTGCCGTTAATCCCAGCCGGTAAGGAGCAATAAACAGCTCTGCTATGTTCGCATAGCCCGGGGATGGCAGATGGTGAACCTCATCGAAAATCAGGAGAAGAAACCTGTTTCCAAGCTCTTCAGCCCTTAAATATGCGGTATCGTAAGTTGATACGGTTATTGGCTTTAATAAATGCCCTTCGCCGCTGTATGTGCCGACTTCAATGCCAAATTTGTTCTCCAATTCCTTCTTCCATTGCTGAACTAACTCTAAAGTTGGCACTACCACCAGTGCAGGAACGTTCAGCACTGAAATCGCCTTTAGTCCTATTATCGTCTTGCCGGCACCGGTAGGTAAGACCAGAACGCCATTCCTTGTTTGCAGCCATTTATTTAAAGCATCCTTCTGGTAGTCGTGCAGTGTCAAATTGCAGGTTAAATTCTGCATGGGCATTAAATCCTGAACGTTATCCTCGTAATCGAGATTAGATAATTTTAGGTAGTCTATCAAATCCGTATAGAACATAGGCAAGCATCTAAAACACCCCACTCTATTATCCCAAACGGTATGTGGCAGCTTGAAATTGCTCTTTACTACTATTGTTCCTTTTTCATAGCTTAATTTTATCACTTCCACTTCAGATAAAACTAATGGTTTCTTTGGTAAAGCTTTCTTTTCCGCGTAGCGTTTTGATTAAACTTCTTAAAGTTTGAAAGAAAGGTTTATCTACAATCCTCCAATATCTCCTCCGAATTTCCCATCACAAATTCTTTTATAATTTCTAACTCTTGACACCGCTCAAATCGGTCTTCGGTCCTTTTTAGTATCTCCTCAACGGTTAGTGCAGGTGCCATTTTTATATAATCCAGAACGTAATGTAAATACCACGCCTTTACGTATTCGCTCCCTTTTTGACGCTGCAAAAATACTACCTGAAGATACTTCGGGATTTTCATTATCCTTCTATAATCGCGAACACTAACTAATTCTAAAATTATCTCTTCTCCTTCGCGCTCGCAGAACTCCATAAACTCCGGACATTCTTCGGGAAAGTCACTCAGATGATTCACAAAGTTCGATATTTCTCCGGGTAGCCCCGTCTTCTCCGCCCATTTATTATGAATTTCCCACTTTGGCATGTTATGGAACTATCTTGAGAGGAGTTCGTGGAGGGGAAGACATTCTATAAGCTCCATGCCCTCAGCATTCACGGTAGCATCAGCACCCGATGGAGTCACTTTCGTAGCTAACCTGTAGTGCCTCTTTGCCCTGCTCCCTTTCCTCATCAAAATACCCTTTGAATGCATATTTGCTAAATACGTTGATAACGTGCTGATGCTTACGTTCTCCCCATAAGCTTCTTCGTATATTTTCATTACCTGTGAAGAAGTGAACCAATCCGTTGGTGACCTTTTATCATATCTCAAAAAATATGCCAATCTTTCTTTTATCGTGAGGTCCTCGCGTTCAGCATCAGAAGGGTCACAAACGGAAGGCGATGGAAGTTGTTCCTCCAAAAATTTTACTATGCTTCTTATCGTGGAGGGCTTAAATGATTCGTTAAATGAATCCCCCTCGCGTTCCATAGAGGTCTTCATCCCTTCTTCATCTATCACTTCCACCCGCACCTTCGCCGCCATCTTCGCCTTTCACCTTTTCACCTTTTCAGTGAATAAATGAACTTATAATTCAAAGTTATATATAAAGCATACGCAAAAGGAAAGAAAAACGCCACCATTTCCTGTGGAGAGAAGTAGTGAAAAGATGAAAAGAAGTATGTCATAACGAAAAAGTATTTGTTTACCGCCGAGATCGCGGAGAGCGCTGAGATGACGGAAAAAGAGAGACTCAACAGGATTGCTCCCCTACCTGAGACTTTCAGGTTGCAAAGTCTGCTTACTGATCAATGTCAATGTCCTGAAAGACAATATTCGCTGAATGGTAAACGATTTTCCTGACTCTCTGTGTTCTCTGCGGGCTCAGCGGTAAACAAGTACAAGAAAAAAGTTATAGCATAAAGGACAAATAATTCTTTAATAGCGGGGGACGAAGTGAAATTGGCAGCAAAGGGAGATTACTACGGAACTTTAGGCGTGGATAGAGGGGCATCGAAGGAAGAAATAAAGCGTGCGTATCGGAGATTGGCGAAGAAATATCATCCGGATTTGAATAAAGATAACTCAAAGGAGTCGGAGGAGAAGTTTAAAGTGGTATCCGAAGCGTATGAGGTGCTATCCGACCCTCAGAAGAGGGTAAATTACGATAGGTTTGGGCATGCGGGTGTTGACTTTGGTCCCGGGGGATTTGACTGGTCAAATTTTACACGGTTCGATGATGTAGAGGACATATTTGGTGATTTGTTAAGAGACTTATTTGGCGGTAATTTCGGATTCAGTAGAAGCAGAGGCGGTGGCGTGCACGCAGGCATGGGCAATTCCATATTTGAGCAGTTCTTCGGTGGAGCCGGATATACGGGTGCTGGGGAAAGATATAGACCCAGACCTGAGAGGGGAAGCGACATCGGATATGACCTCGAGATAGACCTTGAGGATGCAGTGAAAGGAATGGAGAAGGGGATAAGCATTTCTAAGGAGGAGAGATGTCCTGATTGCGAAGGAACCGGCGCTTCGGGTGGCGGGCTACGAACTTGTTCCGCGTGCGGTGGAAGCGGTCAAGTAAAAAAAGTGCAAAGAATGGGGTTTGCTCAATTCGTCTCCGTCTCTACCTGTCCTCGATGCGGCGGAAGAGGGAAAGTAATAGAGAAGCCCTGCGAGAATTGCGATGGACGCGGTAAAATTAGCGTAAATAAGCGAATATCAGTGCGGATACCCGCGGGTGTGGATACCGGAAACAGATTAAGGATTGCGGGTGAAGGGGAAGCGGGGGGAAGAGGCGGACCACCGGGCGATTTGTACGTGGTGATACGTGTAAGAGAACATGAATTCTTCAGAAGGGAGGGGAACAACTTATTTTGCGAAGTTCCCGTTCGCTTTGCGCAGGTAGCACTTGGCGGTGAGATAGAGGTAAGGACGATAGATGGAGAGAAGGCAAGAATAAAACTACCTGTCGGTACACAGTCAGGCACGGTTTTCCGGCTGAAGACCAAAGGAATGCCGGATTTGAAAGGCTACGGCAGAGGAAACATGCTGGTGAAAGTGGATGTAGTAACGCCGGGTAAACTGAGTAAAAGGCAAAAAGAATTGCTACGTGAATTTGATAAGGAGGGGCAAGAGCAAGAAGAGGGAGAAAAGGAAGTTAAAGGTTCCTTCTGGCGTAACAAAAACAAAAGTAGAAGTAACGTTAATTAACTAACGGTTGAAGGATGAGAGGTGAAAGACATGGAAGGACAAATAAGAACGCCGATTCTCTCGGTTCTGGGGCACATAGACCATGGTAAGACCACTTTACTCGATTCAATAAGGGGCACTGCGATAGCCGCGAAGGAAGCAGGACGGGTAACACAGCATATAGGGGCAACAGAGATTCCTATTGATACGATAAAAAAGATTTGTGAGCCGTTAAAGAAGGACTGGACAGGAATAGAAGTCCCCGGTTTGCTTCTCATTGATACGCCGGGGCATCATGCCTTCGCTTCCTTGAGGAAAAGAGGAAGTGCTTTAGCTGACGTTGCGGTTCTTGTAGTGGACGTGATGGAAGGATTTCAGCCACAGACATACGAATCGTTGAACGTCTTGAGATTATTAAAAACGCCTTTTGTCGTCGCATTGAACAAGATAGACCGGATAAAGGGGTGGGAGTCAAAGAAAAAGCCATTTATCATTAATTATAAAGACCAGCCGGAATACGCAAGTAAGGAACTGGACGTGCGGGTATATGAAATAGTAGGTGACCTTTACGATAAAGGGTTC
>JADHYP010000079.1 GCA_016782355.1 Candidatus Syntropharchaeum sp.
TAAATGAGCATTCAAAGAGAACAGAAAAGTCCGAGAACACTAATTTCGCATTCCTCGTGAAAATTGAACTTACAAAGCCGGTTGAAAATACTACTAGATATGGGCGGTCAATAGCAAAATTGGCGACTACGATAGGCGGAGGAAAGCCGATAATACAGCGAATAGGCGACTTGAGACGGGGGAGAAGGTCGTCGTGGAAGGGGATAGAGCGGAATTTAGTGAGAAACACGCTGACGGACGTTACTCCCGGTGATATTTCCATGGCACTGCCGCACCGAATCACGATGGACATCATAGAAGGGTTGGAGAAACTGAATGAGATTATACCCGGTGTTGCTTCGGATTCCACTTTGCTCTACGCGCCGGAGATAAAGTTCTACGCAATGCGGATAACCGTGGATAAGAATATGGAGACCTCGGTGAAGAATCTTTTTGCCGCTGGTGACGGTGCAGGGCTGTCAAGGGACATAGTTAATGCGGCAGCTACGGGCATGCTTGCGGCGAGAGGCGTGATGAGGAAGAGATGAAAATAATAACGTTGGGTCTCTTGCTCGTGTTCATAGGAATTCTGGTCATCCTCGCAGGGATGGTTAGCATGGCGTATCAAGCCTGGAAGACAGGAGCTGGAGGCATGGAAAAGCCAGAAGCAGGCGTGAGAGGCGGTGGCGTCATTATGATTGGTCCGATACCCATTATATTTGGCACTGACGTTTCCGCATTAAAGCTCGTGATGATTTTGGCGATAGCGTTGATGGCTATTGCGGTTATTCTCTATTTTCTTCCGTGGAAGATGTTGTAGCTCCGATGTCCTTCTCAAAGCTTATTTCATATTCGCATCGCTTTTCGCGGTCATCGCTTTTTCAGGTAAGAGTAGAAAGAAAGATAAACCGTCAAATCGAAACTGAGAGATAAAAAGAAGGCGTCTCGAACACCAAGGAATGTGTGCGATTAAACCCTTACCGAGGATGATATAAATATGGAGGGACATAATATATGAAGGAAAAAGAAAAAGAGTTCTAAGGGATGTTATATGCACCCGTAGGGACTAGCACCCTTAGGGGGCAATGTGTTCGGATTTTAACCTATTATTGATTAATTTATTCTTCTTTCATCTCTGTTCCACAGTTGGGACATTTATGTTCTGGTGGTCCCCCAACGGTTACTTCAAGTCCAATTATTTCTCTGTATCCACAATTTGGACAAATATAGCTTACCAAATTAATCACCTCCTTTTTATTTAATCAAAATTTAACGGAAATATTTACTCTACTAAACCTAGGAGTTGAAGATAATAAATCAAATACCTTTTGACTTACTTTATGCATCCTAAACTCTTTTCCATCGAGACTTGGATGATTTATAACTAATATCAACAAACAACCAAGAGAAAACAAGCTATGCTTTAGATTCCACTGTTCTATCAATTCAATTTTGTCATGCTTATACTTTGAATAAATGCGAAACCATTCGGGGTTATTACCTCTTTTGAAATCCTCAAAAGGATGTATCTCTTTATTTATTGGCCTTATAGTCAATTTGTAATCGCTTAACCCATATTCCGGCTCTATTAATTCCCTATAAACATTCATGTTTTGTTTTTCTCTCTTTTTCGATATATCTGTCACTGGGTCAAATCGTTTGCTTTTTAATATCTCTCGGAATAGCGTTTCCACTTCCGTTCCAACTTTAAGACAAAAATCCATCAATTTTGATGCTCCCACTTTATAACAGTGCTGATCAAAATCCTCCTTGATATCTATAAAATCGAGAATCTCAAGAAGGTCATCTTCAATTTGTTCATATCTCCTTTGGAAGAATTCGAAATCACGTCTCATTTTTCCTTCGCATCAGATACTTAATATGCCAAATATTTGTTCTTTATGATACAAATATAACAGATAGTTTGGCTACTTTAGATGCTGACCCACAATTCAAAACTTCAACAAAAAGGAGCCAAATTAGAGCTTTTCGATTTTGAAATTTGTTTACAAATCTCTAAAAACCCCTTCCCAATACCGCGCAACCCTCTCCGTCTTCTCTGCTGCTATCCCAACATATTTCTCAGCATCGAAAACCTTCTCCTTCTGCTCAGTCGTAAATTCTCGTAAATACGATGTTATCTCCTCATCGCGCTCAACAACCTCTCGCAACGATTTATTCTCTTTATAAGCCTGAAAACTCTTTCTTCGCACGTATTCATGCGCATCAGAATGCCCGTAATAAGAAAGAAGAATATATAAAGGTTCAGCAATAATATCATCCGCGGAAATCATAAAATTCCCCCGCATCTTCTCCCTATCCACCTCCAACCGCTCAACAATTCCTTTTAGCCTTCTAACCGCGTAATCAAAAACCACCAATAACTCCTGCGTATATCGCTGCGATGCCGAATTCGTAAGGTCGCGTTGGTGTTCAGAAATCTGGTCGAGGTGCATCGTTATAGCCTGCGGCATGAATTTCTTCCACAGGCTTTTCACGCCTTCAAAACCAACCGGGTTTCTTTTATGCGGCATCGTTGACGAGCCCACCTGCTCCTCCGCTACCCTTTCTCTTACTTCTGCTATCTCACTTCGCTGAAGATGCCGCATATCATCGCAGAAATTGGCTAAAACGGAGAAACTGCTTATAACAGAATGAACGAAATCGGACATGGGTTCTGGCGGGACAATCTGCGTGGATACCGTTGCAGGTTTTAAGTTAAGCAAAGCGAGCACCTCGCGTTCAAACTCCTCCGGGTCGTCAAAGATTAAAGAGGTCGCATTATACGCGCCGACGGCACCGGAGAACTTACCTACGAGGTTTTCACTCGATTCTTTCATCCTCAATACCTGCGAACCCCACCTGTTCACATACTGCGCAATTGCGAACCCGAAGGTAATAGGCTCGGCATGTTGTCCATGCGTCCTCCCGATTTGCAGCGTGTCTTTTTCCCTTCGTGCCAGATTTATCCACGTTCGCTCCAATTCGAGCATATCCGGAATAATGACTTTCATCACTGCATCTTTGTACCTGAGCGCATTTGCGGTATCCACGACGTCGTAAGAAGTTGCACTGAGATGCACGAACGGTTTCGCATCTTCGCTTACCTTGCTCCGTATTACATTAACGAGCGCACGGATGTCATGCTTTGTCTTCTTCTCCTCTTCATGCACTTCTTCTGCTTTTACGCTCGACGCCGCTGCTACTATTTCATCGCATAAATCTTTACTTAGAATGCCTTTATTCTCGAACACTCTCGCAACTGCCGCTTCTATTTTCGCTTTATACTTCACGAAAGCTTCTTCTGAGAGGTAATTCCTTAGTGCATCCACCGCATACCGGTAGTCCGTAGGAGAGAATGCCAAAAAATCTATTTCTTCTTTCATTTTCATACCTTTTTCGATTTCGTTAATGCTTCTTTTTTTCATTTTGTTTTATTTTGTTTATTTTCCTTATTGCCTTTATCAGTGCGTCAGGAGTGATGTCGAATACTACATTATTTGAATTACATTCTGGACAGAAAGCAGTTTCTATAAATTCACGGACTCTTATTATCTTCTTCATATTCTATATTCTCCCCCCTTTCTGTTGCACCAAACTCAACTCGACTCCTCTTTCTCCTCTTCCTCATCCACTTCAAAAGTATATCTCGTGTACATAGGATAATAGTAGTTAAAAAACAGCAAAAAAGAATCTGCTTTGGGCAAACACAATTCATGCACCTCTATTCTTTTCTCTTCAAGAGTTTCTATATCTTCAATTTCGTCTATATCTGTCCTGAGCAGTGAAAGGTGATAATTCTGCCTGGAAACGTCAGCTACTATGAACTTCAGGCTCAAATATTCTGATAGCGACACAAGAGCAACTAAAATCAAAATCACGGTTAAAATAACTTCGGAGAAGGAATAGGGCGTTTCCTGAACGGCAAAAATCAATTCACGGACAATGCGGTAATACGGATAAATCAGAGCAATAGCCAAAATCAGAATGAATATTATCACGGCAATAAGCCTGCTCACTTTTATCCGGCGTTTCCCTTCATTTTCGGCATGCGGATTTTCAGTGGAGGAAGTAGCGGAAACAGGGGTTACTGGTCCTACTGACAGGAGTAGGGAAAGAATTGCAAATAAAATAACAGGCGTCCACATCCACCAGCTTTTCTCGCTGGTAATCAGAAGTACGAGGATACACATTAAAGATAGTGTTCCGAGAGAAGAAAAAAGGGGTTTAACCCATCTTAAACACCAACTAACAGAGGGTCCTTGCTCTACTTCGCCCAGTCCTATATCAAATCCCTTCTTGACACTTCGGATACAATTCAATAGCCAAATAAGAAGTGCCAGATAAAGTGAGGGGACATAATGCGGTGCCAAAAATCCGTCTTTCCATGCAACATAAAGGCTTATGGAAAAAGCGATTAAAAAGATAAAGAGAGAATGGTCCCCGCGTAAGAGATTGGCAAAACCGCTGTTATGTTCAATTCTATGGTCTATAATCCCCCTTAATTCCTTCTTTAACCTCAATAGTTCTCTATCCCCATTTCTTCCTTTGCTCATTTTAACATCTACCCAAATGCAATTTTGCGACGTTTATCAGGGTCATCAAAACTAATCTCTTTCACGTCAAAATGTTCAGGGTCAAATTCTCCACCAAGCCACTCCATCATTTCTTCATACTCCTCATGCTCGGGATTTTTTATGATTTCTAAAAGCTCTGCATACCCCCAGACACCACCACAATCCTCGGGAGGACATGCTCTTTTTCCTTTGATACATATCGGATATTCGATGTTATTTTCTCTTAGAAGTACCTTTTCCAATTGTATTTTGTGCTCCCAATAATCACCGAAATCGTATACGTAACTTGCGGGTCGATTCTCCATAGAGAAATAGTCAGCTATTTTTTCTTCCCCGCTCAGGAGAACTTCTCCAGCAAGAACTTCATGCGGGGTTGGGCTTCCTATAATCACCCTTAAACCAGTTGAAGGGTTGACTATGTATTTCTTCTTCGCCATGATTCCACCCCTTGATTGTTAATTCTATTGCTTCTATTGTATATATTTATAAAAATATGTTCATTCCAATCCAATTTCTTTTCCTCACCTTCAACCTCCTCTCCTTTCCACTTCTCTCAATCCTTCTTGTGCTACAAAATTCTTTTGCCTGTTCCTCAAATTGTAGTATAACCCCGAGGCAGAATGTAATCACCCAAAAAATTCCCGTAGAGAGCATGTGAAAGTTGAAAGCATTTTTGCCGAACCATTTGGTTAATCTTCTGCCCTTTAATTGAAGAATTAAATTCGTAGATTCAACAAAAATGGTCAGGAAGACAAATATTATAGTTAAAATAAATATTCTGTTCATTTTTTAAATGTTTATCCACTGTTTTCCTCTAAGTAATCTCTCCTTAAGATGCTTTTCAACTTCTTCAACGAATTTTTTAGCCATTTTCAAGACGTTCTCAGCTTCTTCCTTTGTGACAAGGATTTCGGTAGCGTAATCTCCTTTTTGCCTCATTCCAAACGCCGTTCTCAATGCTCTTCCAAATTCTTTCATTTCATATCAGAACGCCCTCCTCCTTTATATTCAGTATGAGCGGGGACTTGTATGTATTGAATTTACTTTCGGGAATTACGAACACCGTCACAAGCTCGCTTTTCTCCATGAGAATTTGAAACAGAAGTTCGTCCAGGTTCTTCTCAACTTTGTTCGGACTAAGTTTATCGGCAACCACTACGGCGATGTCCACATCTGATTCTTCGTCAGCTTCACCTTTTGCAAAAGAGCCGTAAACCATAACTCGTTTTATCCTGTCCCCATAAACGCTGTTTAAACGCTCTTTTATCCTTCTCAGCGTGCTTTCGATTTCGTTAATGCTTCTTTTCATTTTTATTCCACGGTTCGAACTTTTTCTTTGACTGTATTCACAATAGCTTCCTTTCTTTTTTCTAAGAAACCGTCCAAATCTTTCGGAAAGAAAAGTTAGGCGAAGAAGTTCTTGAACCATTTAGTAATGACATCCTTCGAAGCATCATATCCCCCATCACGATAAATTGCACCAATCAAAGCTTCGAGCGTTTCCGCAAGGACATACGGCTCTTCGTTTGCTTTTTGCTTCTTCTCCCCGGCACCCAACTTAATAAAATGCCCTATTCCAAGACCTTGGCTAATTCTTGCAAGTGATTCTTTTCTCTCAAGTTCTTTTTTCTTGCTCGTAATCTCCTCCCTCGTTTTACAGCCTGATTTTATCAATAGATCAACCAATACTGCTTTCAACACGGCATCACCAAGAGTTCTAAATATTTCTTGGTCTTCACAATCTTGATTTCGTCGTTCTTGTTCGAGTGCATAGGCTTTGCGTGTCAAAGCACGATTTAATAGGTTCTTCTCAGAGAAAGAATAGCCAAGATTTTTTTCTAATGTCATGGTGTCCTCCTCAAAAATATCCCTATCCATTTTTTATATCACCCCTTACTATTTTCTATCTCCTGTATAAAAA
>JADHYP010000080.1 GCA_016782355.1 Candidatus Syntropharchaeum sp.
TATTTTTTTTTGTTATTTACCAAAGTACACAAAGTATAACATTTCTTTGGTAAAGCTTTCTTTTTGATCAATCACAAACCAGGTGCTTATTCGAAGTTGCTCTGCGAGATAGCCTAAACTGCATTCGCCAGCCACTTTTGAAATCCTCGTATAACGCCATAAGTTTCTGTTCAAATCCCCTCCCAATGAACTCCCTTACTATTTCTGATTCCCCCACCTTCTTTTCTCCATAAAACTTTTAAGAAAAGTTTTATCAAAAACGCTTCGCGGAAAATATAAGTTTCTTTTGCTAAAACATTTTCTTTCTAAGAAAAGGTTTCTTGCCTTTGATTATAATACAAATACAAAAAAGAAAAATGGAAATCGAGAACACCTACTGCGAGGCATTTGATGGGTTATTTGCGAGAATGTGCATAACCGCGAGAGACGAGAAGAGATTGAAGCGAGCGGCTTACGGCGCCACTGCATTGCCTTCTACGGTCTTTGGTGAATCGGAGGGCGGGATAGAGAAATGGTTGAACGCGCACGAAACGCCAGACGGCAGGAAAGGCGCACTGGTTCAACTATGGGTGAATTATGATAAAGGCGCCGTAAAGAAGCTTGAATACGAAATAGCGAAACGAATACGGCAGGGGATACTGGTAGTGCCCACGACATCAGTCTTCAATGCGCTTCCCGATGGAAAAATTGATACCCGGGATAGAATAGGGCATTGCGGCGATGGATACGAGACGATTGAGCGAAGGTCCGGAAGAGAAGTAATAGTGGTGCCGATAATGATGGGTGAATTCCTCGTGGAACGCTATTTAGGCTATAAGAAAGGAGTGATGGGAGGAAACTTATGGTTCTTTTGCGAAAGTTTGGATGCAGCGTTAGAAGCGGGAGAAAAGGCACTCAGCGCAATAAACAGGGTAGAAGGTGCGATAACCCCTTTTGATATTTGCGCTGCGGGTTCCAAACCGGAAACGAAATATCCCGCGATAGGTCCCACGACTAATCACCCTTATTGCCCCACGTTAAAGCGGAAAATAAGCGTGTCGAAAGTCCCGGAAGGTGTAAATTACATTCCCGAAATCGTCATAAATGGTGTCTCGCTCGATTCGGTAAGAGAAGCGATGAAAGCGGCGGTAGGTAGTGTGCGTGATATTGAAGGACTGGTGAAAATATCCGCAGGGAATTACGGTGGTAAATTGGGGAAGTATAAGGTTTTTTTGAAGGAGATAGAAAAGATTTCGTAAAGCATTCATTTATTCATCCTCCCCTTCCCTTATCTCTTTCATCCTCTTCAACGCCGCAATCGCATCTTCTCGCTTCAAATCCTTTTTATCCTCTATCAAGAACTTCTTTAACCGTTCCAAAACCTCTTTTTCCACCTCACCTTCCGCAATGCTCAATACCCGTTCATAATCCCGCTCCGGGTAATACAACGACTTCGCAATGCTCAATATCTTTCCCTTCACTTCTTTAGTTATTATCCCTCTTTCTTCCGCGAGTTCGAGATTGTATCGTATGTTCACGAGAGGCTCGGACAGCGGCTTGAACGAGTCCGGTTCAAAAATCAATGCGACTTCATCGTCGGAAACCAATTCTCCTTTCCTGTAAAGTTCATATACCTTTCCAACACCCTCCATACCATAAGAATCAAGTTCAGAAGCCCTCAAAGCACCCATACTCGATGCCCCTACTACCTTCACACCTTCCTCCAACGCATACAGTATTTCACGATGCGCTATCGCACAGGCTTGAAAGAATACGCCATCTATCAACCCTATTATCTTCACACCTTCTCGGACTGCCTTGAAAATATCCCCTCTGCTCGCAGGAGGTCTATACACCGCATCTAACAACTTCTTTGCAGTTTCTGCTTCAAGACTTGGTCCCAGGAACACGACCACTTTTCTTTCGTGCATTCTTGCACCTCCGCCCTATCCGTTCACCGTCCACGGCATACATCTCCAATCCCGGCACGATTACGCGTGCCACTGGCAGTCCTATCTCTTCCCTCGTCAAGTCCACTACTATCACTCGTTCTAATCCAACCCCCTTTAGCCGCTCCACCGTGTATAATATATCCTCGAGAAAATCATTACTATCCAACGAAAAAGACTTCACGCTATCAAAATCTTTCTCTTCCGTAGTGGCGAACCAATGCTTGTTTTTCTTCCGCATCCATTCATACCCCATTATCCTTCTCATATCCGCAGTCGTGGTGTCCTCTCTCGCACCGTGTATTTGCGTGAGTCTGCTCTGGGCAACCTCTGTAATCGCCCTGTCAATCGCAACTCTCGCGTCCGTGTGCGTTCCCATCCCGATGGTGAGCAGTGCCGGGTCCTTCAACATGACGTCATCAGAAACCGCTGCAAAAGTCGGCACGCCGACGTCACTCGTTATATCCCGTATAAGCAGTGAAACATCCGCATCCGAAAATTTATCCCGGAGATTCCGAATCTCTCCTTCTCGAACGTCCACAACCGCGCCCGTGTTTCGTGTTATTTCCACCAGCGACCACGCATCTCTTTCTACCACTTCCGCGAGACCGTGAAAAATCGCTTCTTCCAGTTCGTTTCCCGTTGCCAATCCGTTCGTATTCGTTCTGAACAGCCGGACTCTATCGTATCTTGAAGGCAACGGATGAAAAACCGCACTCGCAGGCACGTATGTCTCCTCCTCTTGTATCAAATCATACCCCTTCACCCATGGGATACGAACTTCCTCGACTTCTTTCACATAATCCGGCAAAATCAATTCTTTCGGGTTTAAAACGTTCTCCTTTTCGCTAAGCTCTGAGTAACTATCCACTAAAAGCGTCCTGTCGTGAATCTCCGCGGAATAACGTTCTATAGCTTCCATCATTGCTGAAACTCTCGCTTCCGCCGCCGTCGTCCCCTTACCGTTATACACCGATACCGCTCCTCCCTCCGCAGTTGGTCTTATGCTCGAAAACACCGGTATCCCTATCCTGTCAAGCCCGGTTATGTCCGCGACTCTCGTTACACCCGCAATGGGCATCTTTGGCTCTATTCGAGCTAAAGTCGCCTCTGGAGGAACTGCACGATGCGTGCCCTTCTTATATCCTTTGCTACATGATTTTAGCTTCATTCTTATCCTTAAAGAAGTCTAAGATAAAAAAACCACAAGATTTCACAAGATAGACACAAGACCAGAAACCAGAAACCAGAGAATAGAAAATAGAAAACAGATTTCGAAAATTGCCTAAAACTCAGAAATTGCCCGAATTTTTGAATTTTTTGAAATCTAAGTAATTTCTGTTCCCTGACCTCTGTTCTCTTACTTCTTGTATCTTCACAATTTCTCGTGAAAATCTGTGTAATCTTGTGGTTACAAAAAGAACTACTTTCACTCATCCGAAATCACCACAATCCTCACACGCCGGGTTCCTCTCAACCGCAAACTCCTCCATCTTTGTATCCGCTCCATCCCATACCAAAAGCCTGTTTGTTAGCAGCTCCCCCACACCCACGATATATTTCACCACTTCTGTTGCTTGAATACCACCTATCACGCCACACGTAGCACCTATTACGGGAAGTGTTTCCGGAGCAGGTGCTTCCGGGAATATGCACCGTAAACAAGCAGTCGCACCCGGAATTATCGTTGTCACCTGACCTTCAAATCCATACACGCCTCCATGAAAAAAAGGCATGTTCTTCTCCAAGGCAACACGGTTCAGCAAGTATCTCGTTTGAAAGTTGTCCATCGCATCCACTATCAAATCAGAATCGCGAACAATATCAGCAACGTTATCCGCTACTATCTTCTCGTTCAGCACCGTCAATTCCACCTCCGGATTCATCTGCAAGAGCTTCTCCGCAAACGATTCCGTCTTCTTCCGCCCTATATCCTTTTCCCAGTGCAATATCTGGCGATTCAAATTGCTCAACTCTACCACGTCATTATCAACGACCAGTATCTTTCCAACTCCTGCAACCGTTAAATATGCCGCCGAGACAGAACCGAGTCCACCGGCGCCAGCAATTGTAACTTTCGCTTTTTTAAGCCTCTTCTGCCCCGCCTCTCCAAATATCTTTATCTGTCTCTCGTATCTCCACAATTCGGATTTACTTACATAAGCATCCACATCCGCATCCGCCAAAATATCCTCTCTCTTCTTTCTCGACATAACAATCCAGGCACAGCATTTTTCCGCAAAATTCCTTTGGATTATCTGTTTCCTTTCCACATATTTCGCATTCTACCATTTTTTTCGCACCTCCTCCCCCGATTTAATAGCAGCTCGTCCTTATTCCAAACCGGTCTCTGGAGTCGTCTGCCGCAACTACTTCCTTCACCCCAGGGACCTTCTCCTTCAGCGTCGCCTCAACGAAGTTCACCAGCGTATATTGACTCATCGGACAGCCCGCACATGCACCGGTCAATCGCACCTTCACCACGCCGCTCTCCACGCTCACCAGTTCTATACTGCCGCCTTCCATCGCTAAAAGCGGTCTTATCTCCTTTTCTATTACCTCATTTACCTCTTCCTGCATTTTATCACCACCTATATTATTATAACGGTTGTTACATATATAAAAGGATAAGGACGCTGGATTTTTGCCCCCCCCTTCAAATTTTGACGTGTCTTCTTCCCATCCTCAGGTTTATGTCTTTTCCGCTTATCCGGCTCTTCTATTCTCCCTACGACATTAACAGCGGAAGCGGGTTTTATTTATATGCTATTACCACCTCATTTTTGTCCTTTCATTTCCCGGTTCACTTAAACGATGCCTTCCTCCGCTTTATCAAATAGGCAACGGTAAGCAAACCAGCAATTGCGAGAACTGCTTCAAATCCCGGTTGCTCCGGGGTTGAAGTTGCGGTAGAAACAACGGCATAACCACTTTCTTCCCAGGCGTTTATCCCACCAAGCACATTGTAAACCCTGTCGAAACCCTGCTCTATAAGAATACCGCTGGCTGTAACACTCCGGTGACCACTTCGACAATAAACAACGATTTTCTTGCTCTTGTTCAACTCCTCCGTTCTATTACTTAACTCAGAGACGGGAATCAATGTTGCGCCCTCTATATGCGCTGTGTGATACTCCGCCTCTGTTCTCACATCCAGTAAGGTAATGTCTTCAGACTCAATCAATCGCTTTGCCTCTTCAACAACGATGTTCACATGGGTTATTTGGTTGGGATTAGGAGTGATTGCTATACTGTGTGTCGCATTCACGACTTCATCGCCATAAGCTACCGAAACATTAATGAAATATGTTCCCACGCCTATCCCGGCACAAGGAGAGCATGATGGCAGTTTTTTTATGAACGTCATTTCATTCTCCCCGGGTGTCAGGGTTGCCTTCCTCGAAGAAGATATTAAATCTTTCCCCCCTCTGTTTTTCACTCCCGAAACTTCAACGAGAACGTTGCTTACGTTTCCCGGTGAATACAACGATAAAACAATCTCCATCTCCTCGTTCGAATGATATACGTCTTTATCCGTGCTCAACGAAACAATTTTTATCGCATTATCCGCGTCTGCGGGACTGAAGGCAAATGCGTTTTGCATACCTGCACCGGCGAAAGCCGAAAGCATCACGAGCGCCGTTACCAGGAATATTTTATTATCCATTTTTCATATCACCCATCAGTTTCTCAAACAACTGATAGTTTTGAATATATAAAGTCGTGAGATAAGAAAGAGAAGATGGAAACGTGATGTTCCGGGGATGCGAAGAAATTGCGAATAGAGAGTCTGTTTATGTTTTGAGTTCGGCGATGTAAGTATATAAGAAAGCGGCAATAATCGCTCCAATTACGGGTCCTATGATATATATCGGGAACTGAGCCCAAAGATTTGGTCCGCCAAACAAAGTGTTTCCGAGATATGGTCCAAAGGTTCTTGCGGGATTAAATGACGCCCCGGTAATGTTACCCGTAGTGATTATGCCAGCACCTACTACCAGACCAATGATTAAGCCCGCGAAATGCTTTGGTGTCCTTTCATCAACTGCCAATGCCATGATAGTGAGCATCAAAAAGAACGTAATCACTGCCTCATTTAAAATCCCCTGCGCATTGCTTATACCTGGAAATAACGCAGTGGCGCCGCAACCTCCATCTGTTGCTGCACGTTTACCCACTATTATAACGAAAAAAATGCTTGCTAAAGTAGCGCCTATCAACTGGGAGCTAATATAAGGAATGACCTCTTTTCCTGGAAATCTCTTTACAGCCCATAAAGCTATCGTCACCGCGGGATTGATATGACACCCGGATATATGCCCGAAGATGTAAATTGATGCGGCTACGGCAATAGCAAAAGCGAGTCCTATTGCGAGCCAATCGGCAAGACCGCCGAGAGCACCTATCCCTATGGCAAAATCGGATTCCCTTGGCTCTCCTTCTGCAAGCAGAAGAGTGATAACCGCCG
>JADHYP010000081.1 GCA_016782355.1 Candidatus Syntropharchaeum sp.
ATTACGGAAGTAGAAGTGACGCAATCAGAGATATAATAAAGCGTGGAGCGGTGTATCTCAGGATGAGTTATCCACTGTGCCAACGCAGCTTGGACGCTTGAGATCTGCCTGCTAAGATGTGTGAATACAAATAGATAGATACAAGAGAGGAGGTTGGGAGGCTTGAAGAAGACTCAGCCTCTCTTCCTTCTTTTATTTTTTGCTGCCTGCTGTGGCTGCATGTATTTGTTGAATGTAGAGCAAAATATGCATGGGCAGAACATGGCTCTGCGGATTACTTAAAATCAAATCGTAGAATATTTTTTCGCGTAATCTCGTAGCTTATCTGGGGGAGCCATGACAAATTTGCAATTCTTATCGCCTTTAGCGATGCAAGCTATTTCTTCTGCGTCAAGTTTTATACCATAGCTCTCCTCGCACCATCCTGCCGAATACCCTGCATTCAGATTGCAAACGCAAATCTTTGACTTCCCCTCCATTTTAAGCTGCATTTCTGCTTCGAATGAATGCGGATGATTATATACTAAAAGGTAGTTATCGTCTGGTGAAGGATGGCTTTCCGGAAGTAATTCAACGAAAGCAAAGCCAGAGTAGTTGAAATGTATTGGACCTGGTCCAAGTCTTTCATCTGGATGTTTTAGTCCAAACTTCTCATGAAATCCTTTAGCATCAGACCTGCCGATAGCTTTCCCAAATTCATAGACAAGTACCTCAGTTCCTTCTGTGCCATAGATTTTTTCTGCAACCTTTCTGATCCAGTAGCCCAGCACCTCAGCTCTAACCAGCATGTATCTATCGCCACTAATTGTTCTAACTGCCTTTGTTGGATCATGTTCCTGTTTTGCAAAAAACACCTCAACCAGCTTCTCCGCCCTAAGAAATATCGGTTCTAACTCCTTTGGACACCTAACTGATACAAGTTTCTCCATTTTCAACACCTTATTATTTTATTTCTCTCCCCTTTAATATATACCGTTGAGTCATATGTGACCCCGGATTTATGATAGCATCTATGTCTATAAATAGGTGATGCTCTTGTCAAGAAATTAGTTGAGTGGATAGAGAAATCGCAGGGTAAAGTGGAAGATTTAAGCTTCAAACATTAGGAAAGTTTTTTTTACAAGATTTGTTTTCAGTAAGACTTAGCGATAGATAGCTATATATATCAATATTTAACACCACTTAATTTTATGTTTTTCGGTTTTGCGAAAAATCGAAAAGCTTAAATAGGGAAACTTCCATATTTATAAACAGGTTCGTTGTAAAAAATGCGGGCCTTAAGATATAAAAAGCAGAGGTAAAAAGAAAAGATGAAAAAAGAAGAAGCAAAAACGAAAGCAAAAGCGTTGGTTGTGCTCGGAGCGTTTCTCCTGAGCGTTTTTTCAGTCGCCGCAGTCGCGGGTCAGGCAGCGCCGCCGCAACCGGTACTCCACTTCGGAGCTATCGTGGTAGGGTTGGAAGCGGGTGTCGCTGGTCAGGCATCGCAGTCACTGCAGCCTGCGCCGGAAGTAACACCCGAACAAAGCATAGAAGAGCAGCAAGTGGATTACAAAATATTGCAAATCTCGCCGAAGCACGAGTGGTTCGAGCTAAAACCCGGCGGTGAAAAAGAGTTTACAGTGAAGGTAAAAAACAAGGACGAAGAGGCGGTATCCATAAGTCCACGCATTGAGGTTCAACCGTTTGGAGAATATTTTGTAGAAGAAGAATGGATAACAGTTGAACCAGGCAGCGCAGAGATAAAGGCGGGGGACGAGCAAGAATACACCGTTACAGTGAAAATACCAGAAGATGCGGAAATCGGTCATTACAGCGCACAGGTCGTGTTCACTAATGATACGATGCCAACACCGTATCCAGCACCGTTCCCAATGTACGTGAACTCGTTAATGTTTTCAGTTCACGTTTGGGAACCGCCGAAGATAGTGGTACAGCCACAACACATACATGACAGGGTAGAAGCGGGACAGAGCCAGGAGTATGAGATACAGTTTGAGAACAAAGGCGACAAAGCGATTGCGATAAGTCCGGAAATTGGTGGCGGAGACCGATGGCATGGACCTTTCGAGAATATGATTCCCGAGGGTTGGCTGACGATAGATGCGCCTGCGAAAGTTGAGGCGAACTCGAAGGTGACGGTAAGGGTGACGGTGAATGTGCCAGTGGATGCGAAAGGGAGGTATGAGGGTGGCATCAACTTGAACATAGATGACCCCTCAATAGAGCGATGGGACCAGGAAGTTCATATTGGCTTAGAAGTATGGAAACAGCCCACAACGCCGTTCCGAGAAGATTTCACCGTGAAACAGGGGGAGAAGTTCAGCGTTGTGGTCACTGCCAGACAGCATGCATACGATAGATATGGTGGAGGAGTGGAAGAAAAAGAAGAACCTTCTTTCGATGTTGCACTGATACAGGCAACTCTTGGGGGAGGAAAACTGACACCAGAGCCATCAAAGACGGTGAAAACAGGAGAGGTAAGTCTGGGCATGGATTATTTACCGCCCTGGGAAGCGTCAAGCGAGGGGATGTATCACGTGATGAGCACGGAGTACAGTGAAACATACGAGATAACTAACGCAACAGGTGGCGTCTGGACGCTGGAGATACTGCCGAGGAACGCAGAAAGATTTGAGTACACAATAGAGATAGGGGAATGAGCGAAAAGCTCATTCCTTTTTTTATTTTTTGATAGGAGAAAGGAGGAAATAAAAAAGAAATGATAGGTGCAAAGAAAATCGCAGCGGTAATTGCAGCAGTTGTGGTGGTTGCTGCCGTCGGTGTTTATTTAGCGCTGCCGACAATCGAGCACGGGCTTAGTCCTGCACCCGATTCAGAGTTAGACCTGCCCACGAATGTGGAATTTTCCGGCACTGAACTCGAAGAAGAAACGAAAACGAGCATCGTATCGGAGGTTTTAGCTGAAATAATGCCTTATAGAAGCGTGAAGTACGATAAGATGAACATCTCAGCCATGAAGAATGGTGAAGACCATGACCTCAGGGTTACCTGCTTCTCAGATGCGTGCGAATACCCGGATGTCTATGATTTCACGTATTATGGTGCGAGTAAACAGTTAGTTCAAAACAGATACGTGCTGGAGGCGATACCGGCGGCTGAGAGAGCAAAGGCAATCTCAGTAGCACTTCAGAATGAAGAAGCTGCGAATCTGTTGAAGGGAAACAGTTTGGAAACCGTGACGCTAACTGTTAGAAGAGTGCTTCCGGAGACCGCAGTGAAGTTTTACTTGCCAAAGACAATGCTCAGCGTTACGTGGACGAGGTTTGGAGATAATCCGGTGGTTGTTTCTGTTCTGGTTGACCCAGATGAGGGAAAGGCTGTGAAAGTGTGGAGTAATTTGGAAGTAGAAAATAAAGGAGGTGAAAAGGGAAAAAATGAATGAAAAAAATTTGGTAGAAATGCAAATACCGGTAGAAGAAGTAGAAAATATAGATGAACTCGTTAGAGCGGGATATTATGGAAGCAGAAGCGATGCAATCAGAGATATAATCAGGCGCGGAGCGGTTCATGTTAGGGCAAGATACCCGTTACACGCAAGGAATGAAAACCGAAAGGGACTGGTAGAAGAGAAAGAAACGGCGAAGAAGAATCTGGCGCCAGCATTAACAGCCGACGTCAAACATATATACGAAAAACATCCTGTATAGAATGGGAGGAAAAAAATGATGGAAGTCTTGACGAATCCGAACGAATTTTTTGAAGAACGGATGAAGGGGGAAGTGAGTTTGAGGATACCTGTGCTTATCGTCCTAGAGTTTAAAAATGGCGATAACCATCATTCCGCCGCTTTGAGCGTGCCTTTGAACGTGACGGAGAGCAAAAAGAGTGCGGAACTCATCCTCACCGGGCTTGAAGTGGAATCCATGCCGGCAGCGATGAACGTGTATAAAATCACTGGCGACATAAACAATGCAGGCTTAGAAGAGGCAAAGAGCGTGGTTATGAAGGTAGGCGATGCAGAAGGCATAGAAGCAGTGCACCCTTACAAAGCTTATTTCGTGGGCTTGCTCAGCCCGGACGACTTCAGCAGTTTTGAACTCGACGTAAAAGTGTGCGAAAATGTGACTAAGGTGCCGCTTATCATAGAATACAAGGACGAAGATGGAACTCTGTTCTCAAAAGCGGAATACGTTTCGATTGAACCTCATCAGGGAACGACAAGTTCTGGAGAAGTGCCTGTTTCGGTGGTGATTTTAGGGGTTGTGATTGCGATATTTGTTATTGGCGCGATTGCATACTCGTGGAAGAGGAGATGAAAGTAGTGGAGCTTGTAGAGGTAACAAAGGTTTATGAGCTTCCTCGCGGGAGCATAAAAGCGCTTGATAACGTGACTGCGAGCATAGAAGCCGGTGAGTTCATTTCTGTCATGGGTCCTTCGGGCTCTGGAAAGACTACTTTGCTCAACATCATCGGATGTCTGGACGTGCCGACAAGCGGTGAGGTCATCATAGGTAATGAAAAAGTTAACGGGCTGAGTGATGACGAATTGACGAAGATAAGGCGAGATAAAATTGGATTCGTGTTTCAGCAGTTTAACCTTATACCTACGTTAACAGCGCTGGAGAACGTAGAGTATCCAATGATACTGAAAGGCGTGAACGGGCACGAGAAACGAAGTAAGGGATTCTTGCGGTCCGTGGGATTGGATGAGCAACTGGGAGAGAACAAACCAAACGAACTTTCAGGTGGCGAACAGCAGCGCGTTGCAATCGCGCGTGCACTGGCAAACGACCCGGATATAATTCTCGCTGATGAGCCTACGGGCAATTTGGACTCGAAGACGAGCAAGGACATCATGCAACTATTGAAAGCGACGAACGAGCGTGGGAAGACAATTATCGTAGTGACGCACGACCCGCTGGTTGCGGGCTATACGAGCAGGACTTTCAGGCTTGTGGACGGGAGGGTGATGTAACAAGAATTAAAGCGAATGAAAAAAAAATATAAGTGATGGTTACAAATATTATTGATGTAAAATTTTTCAGATAAAAATGGTGGAAATAAAACCTGCAGATAATTTTTCGGACGCATATAATGCACTGAGCTTGGATAAAGAGTTGTTAGAAGACAAAAGGATATACAATGCATATTACGTTTTGCGGGAGAACAGTCCAATAGAAAATTTAAAAGCGAAAATACGCATAGATAGGGCATATCCAAAAATTCTTTATACAGGTCATAGGAAGAGCGGGAAGAGCACGGAACTATATCGAATGATTCATGATATCAAAGACGAATATTTCATCGTGTTCTTCTCGGTTTTCGACGAGCTTGAGGTGTCTGACATTGAGTATGTAGATTTACTGCTGATGACAGCTCTCAAGTTATGTTCTGAAGCAATAAAGGCGCGGGTGTCCTTTGATGATGATTTAATGGTAGGGCTGAACAATTGGCTGACTCAAACGAGTTCAGAAGTGACGAAGAGTAGAGTTGAAGAGAAGAGCAAAGGGGAGGGATGGGGTGCAAAATTGAATCTATTTATAACTGAGATTGGGGCGGATTTTCAAACTGATTCCTCTTCACGAGTAGAAATTCGTGAGAGGTTAGAACCAAGGACTACGGAAGTCATTGAGAAAATCAACATTATAACGGAAAATATTCGTCAGAGTGTAGGAAAAGAACCAATTGTCATAATAGATGACCTTGACCACGTTGACCCGGATCTTGTTTGGAAAATCTTCTATGGATACACAAAGTCGCTTACCAGACCTGATTGCAAAATTATGTTTACTGTGCCTATTTCTTTAATTTACAAGAGAGAGTTTGCACGAATTGAGCGTGATTTTCCTATTCGTGAAGTTCTTCCGCTCATAAAAACGAGAAACGAAGATGGCTCGGATGATAAAGAAAGTTTGAATTTTCTGAAAGAGATAATATTAAAGCGTGTATCTGAGGATTTATTTGAAAAAACTGCTTTAAACCATTTGTTGGGGATATGCAATGGCGTATTAGTGGATTTATTTTCAGTAGCTCGCGGGTGTTGTGCAAAAGCAGTGGCATCAAATTCAGATAAAATAAGTTGGGATATGGTGGATGAAGAATTCGAGAAACTCGTTAATTCTTTTAGAAGAGCGATTGACAAGAAATACTATCCTAAACTGGAAGAGATCAAGCAGAATAAGACAACCAATATGGATTCAGAGACGAGGGATTTGTTAGAGATATTAGCAGTAGCAGATTATGGTGGAGGTTATTATTATGTTCATCCGGCAGTTGAGCAATTGCT
>JADHYP010000082.1 GCA_016782355.1 Candidatus Syntropharchaeum sp.
CCTGCGCCGGAATTAAAGCATAGAATCCCAAAAAACAATAGAATACAAAACATGAGCATCATCCTGATGCCCTGTTTTTCAAAACAGGGTCTGTGACTTCGGTCTTCAGCAAATACTATTTTTAATTGCCTCTCATCAACGCCTTCAACTTCTGGCTACACCTCTTCAATACCACAAAAAGCGATAATTGCATGCCTTTCTTTAAATCCATATGGTCTCTAAAGAAGCAGCCAGTATTGAGGTTTCTACCTTATCCAAGCCCGAAGTCGTTACTATTTCACCTACATTAATAAATTACGCATAGTTTATAAAAACTAAATCCAAATAATAGAAGTAAAAGAAAAAAGATGCCAGAAAGGAGTAAAGACTGGATAAGCCAAGCAGAAAAAGACTTAAAAGTAGCTGCCGAGCTGATAAGAGACGAATCTTTTGAATGGTCTTGTTTTGTAGCTCAGCAAGCAGCGGAAAAGGCAGTAAAGGCGGTATTCCAGAAATTGAACGCTGCCACGTGGGGGCATTCTATATTCGACCTTATGAGAATTCTCTCAAAGAAAGAGGTAGTGAATGAGGAACTTTTAAATTGCGCAAGAAGCTTGGATAAATATTATGTCCCCACCAGATATCCAAATAGCTTTGAATCCGGGAGTCCATACGAATATTTCACGAGGAGGGATGCGGAAAATGGAATCGTTTGTAGTAGAAGAATCATTGAATTCTGTAAAGGTATTCTGGCTTGAACATGAACAATTGGTGGAAGAAATTCATAAAGTTGCAAGTGAAATAGGCGAAGCCAATGAGAACGTATTGAAAATCATCTTGTTTGGCTCGTTAGCAGAGAGAAGAGGTGTGCCTGGAAGTGACGCGGACATTTTAATCATACTCGAAAGAGATGATAAAACGTTTATGGATAGGATTGCGGAGTGGTCAGAGAAGTTCTCAATGGATTTTTCGGTTGAAATTTTCCCTTATACGGAGAAAGAGCTGAATAATCCAATTGCTCAGGAAGCGATTAAAAGTGGAATCACATTGTTTGAGCGGTAAATTGCTCGAAGAAAAATAGAAATGAACGAAGAGATAGTGAAAGTATCAAGACTTTGTTACCAATGCGGGGAATGCACGGCAGCATGTCCACTGCGAAGGGTATCAAAGTTTTCACCGCGTGGTTTTGTATATAATCTTAATGCAAATGGTGTTGATACCGCAGAGAACATCGAGCAATGGAACTGTTTGATTTGCGACAATTGTTATACTATATGTCCGCAGGGCGTGGATTTCCCTGCTCTTATACTAAATTTGAGGAGTGAAGAGGCGGCAAATGCAAAAGAAGATATATTAGCGCACAGCGTATTCTCGGAAATAGCTACTTTTATGACTTTCTTTGACAAGGGCGTGCCTACGGAGTTCAAAGGTGAAACGGATGAAAATAGCGAGTATGGCTATTTCCCCGGCTGTTTGGATTATCTCGACCTGTTCATGGACGTTGGCGTGAACTTTCATGAGATAGGCGATTACGCGATAAAGCTGCTGAATAAAATAGGGATAAAGCCGAGGATTGCAAGCTTGAAATGCTGTGGTCACGATGTGCTTTTTCAGGGCAATTATAAGGTTTTCGAGCAGTTAGCTTCATACAATACGGAAAAAATAAAGGAGTTGGGTATAAAAAAGCTCGTTGTGAGTTGTGCTGAAGGGTTTCTTACTTTCAAGAAATATTACGAACTGGAAGCCATTGGCGTTGAGGTTATACATATTTCTCAATTGTTGAGCGAGCGAATGGAATTCTCAGACGTGGAAAAAGCACGTAATCGAGCCATAACAGTCACATATCATGACCCTTGTGCGATGAAACGTTTTCAGTTATACGAGGCGCCGCGAGATGCGATAAAGAAATCAGGCGTAAAATATGTAGAACTGATGCGTTCTAAGGATAATTCGCTGTGCTGTGGTGTTAGCGGGATGATGAACTGCAATGACATGAGCAAAGCACTCAGGGCGTTCAGGCTGGATGAAGTAAAAGGAATGAACGTGGACGTGCTGATAACCACCTGTCCGAAGTGCTTATCGCATTTGAGTTGCTTGAAGCACGAGAGTGAGAGAGAGGAGGAAAAAGAGACGGAAGGAGAATATAATTTTGAGATAGTTGACCTTGCGGTATTTTTGGGGCGGTTATTGTTCTCTGTTCATAAAAACTCGATTTGAAATATGCCCTATTCAAATGCACTTTCTTCTCTTTGGTAAGAAGATTTAAAGCTCGGATAGACGATAAGAACCCAATTCGTTCATATCATAGTGTTCATACATTTAACCTATATACTTTAACCTCGTTGCTCGCATAGAAAAGCGTATATCCTTCAATAGACTGGTTAGTCCAGAGCCGATAGTAAGTTGTCTGATTTGTGAGATTGTTCAGACAAACCAATCGCCCATTATCATCGAAGGTCATCCTGATTGACTCATTGAGCGGTGTTGGTTTGTATCCCGCAGCGTAACCTATTATGGATGATATAAAAGCATCGTTTAGAAAAAGCATCAGGTATACTTCTGAGCTATTGTGTTTCTGTTTGAAAGTTCGAGCTATCTGCAATCCTTTGTCAGGGTCAGTTGCCATCATGACCGCTGAGACCGCCTTTACTTCCTCGTCTGGAAAGTGCATCTGGTCAATTACCGACCTTCGTTGTGCGAAATACGCTAATGAATTTCCATAGTCCCACCAGTTGATAAATAGCGAATCTGGGTCTGTATTGTTTTTGATGTACAAAAACGTTTCTTTCCATTCGGGTTTAATAGTAGAGGAATAACGCACGTCATTTTTTAAAGAACCAATAACAGGATTTACGAGGGCGATGCCAAAGATTATGAGAACAGCTACTGCTGCCAGCTTTTTCCATTTCAATTTTTGCTCTTCCTGGCTTGCTACTCCCAATATGAAAGAGGCTCCAATGCCAAGTGTTGTGTACACAAACATCGAGAACATATCTATGAAATGATTTGCCCGGACTGCGGGAATCATGGTTGCGAGCAGTGCAGCAAGGAGATACAAACCGTATTTTTCATTGCGCTTGTAAAGAGCATATACACCAACCGCGGTCAGGGCAATCCCAACCAGCAGGAATGTACCGAAAAGAGTTTCAAAGCTTTCGGGTCTCGGTGGCATGAGGTCACCTGTGAATTTATAGACCAGAGGACCTTCTGTAAATCGCAGCATCTGTGTGGCTCTTAGTATCTCCGAGGGACCACGCACCGGATAGAGAATTAACGCTATTATTGTTCCAAAAAGCAGAGTAGAGGAGATGAACACCCACGTTTTCAGCAGATATTTTTTAGCCCCCCTCATAGAATTGCGGTGAACCAAATAGAAAGCAGATAAAAGAAGTCCGTAAAAAATAAGTATCGCATGAAGGATGAAGTATCCACCCCACGTGAAACCCGTAACGCCAATAAGAACTGCTGGAGCGAGAATTGTAGCCAAGTAGACCGCTTTATTTTTGAATTCACCAGGAAAAGGATTTTTGGCTATTTTAAGCGCTTTCCATGCAACCACAACAGTTAAAATGATTAGAAACAGGGAAAGAGCGTCGTGGAAGACGAACCCTTTCATGGTTCGGAAGATGAGAAAATGAGAGAAGGAAGCGAGCAACCCGGCAACGACACCTGCAGATTTATTGAACAGGCTTTTTGCAAACCAGTATATAACCAGCACGGTGCCTGCTCCGAGCAAGGGTGGCACCAGCCCCTCAGCGATAGCCATACTGGACAGCGAGAATTTGAAGGGGATAAGGTCAATTATCCAGCCCACGAGGGCAAGAAGATACACCATACCGGGCTGATATAAAGGTGCCGAGCTGAATGCGTCAGGAACCGCCGGGTGTCCAAAGCTGTAAATATATTCCGCCTGTCTTGCCATATAAGCGTCGTTATCCCATTTTGTCTCCCACGCACCGCCCATAAAGCGTATTGTAAATGATAGAACAAACAGTAAAACGATGGGAAGCAACTCTTCTTTAAATCTCTCCCAACTTGCACTTTTTGACATGGTTGTGCACCAATAATTAAATTAGGAGGGTTATATAAAATAAACTATGCCCGAAAAAATAGTTGTAAATCCCAGAGAATGTGCATTAGTTGTTATAGACATGCAGAAAGACTTCTGCTACGAAGACGGCGCTTTGTTCGTCGGTGCCGCAGTAAAAGCGATAATACCGCGAATACGCGGATTGATAGAAGCAGCAATACGAAAGAAAGTGCAGTTGATATTCACGCAGGATTGGCATTCGCAGGACGATGAAGAGTTTGAAGTATGGGGTCGGCATTGTGTTCGAGACACAAAAGGAGCAGAGATAATAGACGAGCTTTTTTTAAAAGAAGCTTATGCAGTGAAAAAGCAGAAGTACAGCGCGTTCTTTGAAACTGACCTCGATGCACATCTAAAAGAAAAAGGAATAAGAAGATTGATTTTAGCAGGCGTTACCACAAATATATGCGTGCTGCATACTGCAATAGACGCTTCGCTCAGGGGCTATGAGATAATAGTGCCGGAGGATTGCGTGGCTGCGTTGAGCGATTACGAGCAGGAATACGGGTTGCGGCATATAAAGTCTGTCCTGAAGGGAATTATTACGCGTTCTGGTAACGTCGTTGCATTTGTTTAGCTGTACTTGTTTACCGCTGAGCCCGCAGAGAACACAGAGAGCATGGAAAATCATTTATCTCATCTTATCTCAGCGCTCTCCGCGATCTCGGCGGTAAACAAAAACAAAATATCTAAAAAGAAAAAGTATTTGATAAATACCAATGGAGATATAGATTCGTATGGAATGGTTCACCCTCGCTCTTTTCGCTTCCACACTATGGGCAGTAGCAATATTAGTGGATAAGTTCGTTCTGACGCACCATATCAAAGATGCCTTCTCCTACCAGATTTTCCTGACAGTTACACTGATACCCGCCGTTTTAGTTCTTTTTATCTTCTCTTCTTTCCGTAATTCGCCCCTGGTTTATCTCACGATTCTCGTAAGCGGGATGATTCTTGGCGTAGCTTTCGTTCTTTACAATAAAGCGCTTCTGATAGAAGAAGTATCGAGAGTAACACCGTTATTTTACCTATCGCCTCTTTTCGTACTCCTTTTCGCATCATTATTCCTTGCAGAGAGCCTGTCAATGAAAGAGTATCTTGGCATCGGACTTATGGTTTTCAGTGCGATTTCCGTCTCTCTAAGAAGGACTGAGCACAAATCCAAATCCAAATCCATATCCCTATCGCTCTCACCTGCATTGTTCATGATTCTACTTCTGGATTTAATCCTGGCAGGCAAAGATATCATCGCAAAATTCTTCTTCTCATACGTGGACTTCTGGTCATACCTGTTCTGGTTCATACTCGGTGAGATTGTAGGAAGACCTCTTCTCTTACTCCTCCCCGGCATCCGGAGAAAATTCGTTGCCGATATGAAATCGCTATCATCGAGAATATGTTTGCTTTGCTTTATCAACAGTTCCATCGTGTGCATGGGTTTTGTTTTATACTTCAGTGCGGTTTCCCTGACCTATGTCTCTCTCGTGAGTACGATGCTGTCAACTCAGCCATTTTTGGTTTTCCTCGTTGCCACTGTGCTCGCGGTTTTTTATCCGGAGTCGCTAAATGAGCGTATAGAGAGAAAAGGGGTCATCATCAAACTAATTGCAGTCGTTATGATTATTATCGGGTCGTATTTAATCGTATCTTAAATGAAGATTTGGAAAGAACTTTGCGTCTGATTTTGAAGCTCAGGATTAGCTGGGAAGTAGAGTACTTTCAATATGAAATTGATTTTAACCGATAACCTTTTATCTTGGTATCCTCTCCAAATTGATTGGTAATGCACTGAAGATATACAACTCCCCAGAGTTATCCTCAGGTCGGACATACTGTTCAGTCATGCGCAGATATCAATATGCTACTGCACTACGTGATATGTCATAGAGAATATACCACGCCCAACATACACCCTTCATCCTAATCCGTATCGTAGTCCTTCTCTGGAAACCTCTTTGCCCTAATCAGTTCCGCAAGCGAATGCAAACAAAAACGTTTACTGACCCGATCGTAGATATACTCATACGCACTCACACCT
>JADHYP010000083.1 GCA_016782355.1 Candidatus Syntropharchaeum sp.
TAGAACTGGAAAAAAATTGCACGGCAAGAAACTTCCGGATCATTTGGAGCTCACACACATAGAAATTGAAGCAGGCCGATCATCGCAAGAAACACTTTTGGGAAGAAATGCCTCAACCGTTGAATCTCTTTACCTTTCTCCTGCATTAATAGATAAAATTGGAAATAATATATTAATAGCCCCTAAACAAAAACAATTGGACCTCATGGGGGCAAGTTTATGAGGAAGAAAAATTTACCTGACGATTTTATAAAAAAATGCAAATCTGTTACGGCAAAAAGGCCAAAAACAGTTATTGAACATATTATTAAGCATGGGCATGTGACCACAGAAGAATTAAAAGAAAAATATGGTTACAACCATCCTCCCAGAGCTGCTAGAGATGTCCGAGAACAGGGTATACCCCTTGAAACATTTCGCGTAACCGGAAGTGATGGAAGAAAAATTGGAGCTTACAGGTTTGGTGACCCCCAAAAAGCAAGATTCAGCCGTCTTCAAGGAAGAACGGCGTTTTCAAAGGAAATAAAAGATGAGCTGCTGAAGTGCAAGATAGTAAGTGTGCCATCTATTTAGAAGTATATGACGAAAGAGAACTTCAAATTGATCACAGAATACCTTTTGAGGTAGCCGGGGATGATCCAAACAAGATGAACAATCCCGAAGAATATATGCTTCTTTGCGGTTCTGCTAACCGGGCTAAATCATGGTCATGTGAGCATTGTGTTAACTGGATTGAAATCAAAAAGATAGATATTTGTAGAAATTGTTATTGGGCATTTCCTGAACATTATAATCACATTGCAATGCAACCAGTTCGAAGGGTTGACATTATGTGGTCGGGTGAAGAAATTGAAGTTTATGAACGACTGAAAGAGAGGACTATAGAGTTACAAAAAGACATTCCATTTTATATTAAGGAATTAATCAAGAAATATTTACCACCCTAACAATCGCATTAAGACGGGGCAGTCTGCCCTGCGGGCTTCTTGCCGCTTATGCAAACCGTTAGGCACTGAGGACTTTGTCCGTGGAGGCACTCGAGGAGGGCATTCTTGAGTCATAGTCACCGAAATAAAGCCTTTGTCCGGGCAATCCGCTCGTACCTGCCCAAATATATCTCCGCGTGGATAAACGAGTACGAGTTCCTGATAGTGCAGACATTAACGTGTCGATACAAAATGCAATCTAGGACGAGGCTGATTTCGTGATAATTTTCCTCGGTCGGGAGGCACTGAAGTCTGAATGGATCAGAAGGGAATTTTAATGGTAATGAAGGATAAGTCACCTGTCCTATGTAATAAGAGACGTAGGTGGACTTCGGACACGAGCTGAAAGAATTTTCAAGTCTCCGATAGCTCCCATATATGGAGGATTAAGTCTTCTATAGTTATTTATACACAATTGAGAAATAATAGAATAAAGATAAAAAAACAATGTTGTGGGAGAGAGAAATGACAATACACATCAACACAATCACCCCAAATCATGTTATTACTGTTTCCGATAGGTTACTCTCTACCCCTACGGGGCATATTGAACTTGGCGATGATAGGTATAAGCACTTAATTTTGATTTGTGATGACGCTCGTGTTGTGACTAGTTTTGCTGGTATTGCTGGTATAATCTCTTCAAGAAAAGGTGTATTGATTGTTGAGCATGAAACCCTAGATTGGCTCACAGAAGTATTCCAAGAAACATCAAAAAAAGCACATGGAATAGATAATCATTTGAATGATTTACGTGATAAAGTTCAGCCCCATATTGATATGTTAAGGAAAAAATTAAACCTGCCTTCTGATTCGCCAAAAATAAAATTGGCCATACAAATTAGTGGATGGGTTGGTGATGTTCAATTTCACTGTGTAATAGATAATTATCTTGACAACTATAGTCGCACAGGCCCGACGCGTCCATATTTTAAAACGAGATACAAGCTTTATGAAGGCCGGATGTTTGAAGATGGCAGCAAAATAATCATTATTGGGCAGGAGTTTATAAGTGAAAATAAAGACCATTTATTTGAGGGACTTTTTGAAGTTTCTCGACGTGAAAATCCAAAAGAAATTTTCGAAACCTCAGTAAAAATAATTCGCACTGCTGCCGTAAATAGTAACGGTTATGTTGGTTTCAACTGCTCTGGTGTAAGGATATCACGCAGTGATCATGGTATTCAAGTTTTCGATGATCGTGACCAATCAGTCTGGGATGTAGTAATGCCAAATACGACTTATTCAACTTCACAGATCTCATTATCAACAAAAAATATGCGTGGCCGTAAATTATAACCCTTAACCCTGCGCTCCACAGGCCCAAATGTATATCGGCATGTGGGGACAGTACGAACTCCTGATAATGTAGAGGCGACATGTTGATAAGAAATGCACTCCAAGAAGAGGCTGATTTCGTTCCCCTATACCCTCGCGATAAATTCTCTTATGGTTACCCCTTTCATCGCTCAAAATACTTATTCACACCTTTGTAATCAAATTCATCCGTCTCAAGCACGTTCCGTATAAAGTTAAACAGTTTCATCCGCGTGTCCAGCGATATGCCGGGATACCATACAGGCGAAGCAACTACAAGCCCGCGGAACGCATAAAACGGCTGTATTACCTCCAGTAACTCATAATCCCCTGTTTTTTCGAGGTACACATCAAAGAACAAGTCATATAACTTCTTAAACCCACGGTCAATCTCATTGCCCTCTGTCTTGAGAAGCCCGAAAAAGAGATAATTTATGGTCATCGAGGAAACGTCGTCAGCGGCTTCGCCCCATTCTCCTCTGCTCCTATCCAGCACAGTAAAATCAGTTCCTTCGCGGAACATGACGTTCCAGGGATGGAAATCGCCATGAACCATACACAACCTCTTTGCTCTCTCCTTCAGTTTCCATCGCCAGTCTATGCTCTTCTTCTCTATATCCGCCAGTTCTTCGCTCGTTATGAACTCACTTCCGGGTGGATAACTGTCCGTAAGCCCGAATATGCACTCACTATGCCCCACTAACTCCCTCATCCTCCGCACATAAAGTCGTGCATCGTCTTTCTTCACGACGTGTATATCAGCTAAATAGGAAGCCAGAGCAGATACCCTTTCCTTATCTTCTTTTCTTAATTCCCCACCCGCTTTTAACCTATCCAGGTCCTTAACGTATTCTTCGCCTTCCACTTTATCGCATACGATGAAATACTCCTCCGCATCACTTGCTGATTCCATCCTTCCGTCCTTCGTAAAGTAACCAACGTCAAGCGAGTTCACGTGCTTCGGCAGCTTATTGAACGCATGGTGCTGCCATATCAATATTTGCGCACGGTCAGAGAGATGGTCGTGCCCGAACCCATTCCCCTTCATCGAGGAGATAACAACCTCTTTTAGTTCCCCTTCGCCAGTCTCAAACTCCACGAGGTAAGGTTTGCCATACCCGAACCCTTTTATTTCGTGCTCCTCTTCCGGCTTTGACTTCGATTCCAGCCCCAACTCCCTCACGTTTAGTATTCGCAAAGGAGTTGCGAACCGGTTTGCCAGGTAGTTTTGTATTTTTTCCTTGCTCAACATATCTCTGTATCACTCCAGTGGAAACATACCCCAAAGCATACTATTATATATATGATATCTATTTTTATCTTTTACACTGGAATTTGCTTTTGAGATAAAGTGGGGTAGAGATAAAATATGGAAAACCTGTTCGAGGATCTGATGAATGGAGGTAAGATATTTGCGAATAGAGAGGTGCTTCGCCCTACGTATATCCCTCAAAATCTACCACATCGGAAGAAACAAATAAGCGGTTTAGCGAATACGCTATCAGCGGCGTTAAAGAAAGAGACACCTTCTAATATATTGATCTACGGTAAGACAGGGACGGGTAAGACCGCTACGGTAAAATACGTGAGCAAGGAATTAGAAGAGATGGGGAAGAAGAGGGGCAGTAAATGCGTTCTGCTCTATATCAACAATGAGGTATTTGATACGCAGTATCGAGTTTTTGCTTATCTCGCGAGGGTGTTCAATAAGCGCGTTCCGATGATAGGATGGCCGACGGATATGGTGTATTCCGAGTTCAAGGCAGGGATAGATACCGAGGATAGATGCGTAATCGTGATATTGGATGAGGTGGACAAGTTAGCAACCAAAGGAGATGGAGCGTTATATAACCTTTCGAGAATAAACAGCGAACTAAATAACGCAAAGGTAAGCATGATAGGTATTTCGAATGACCTGACTTTCACGGATCTGTTAGACCCGAGGGTGAAGTCGTCGTTAGGCGAGGAAGAGATAATATTTCCGCCTTACAATGCCGAGCAGTTAAAGGATATTTTGGATGAGAGGGCGGAAAAGGCGTTCAATGACTCTGTGATAGACGACACGGTGATACCGCTATGTGCTGCCTTCGCTGCCCAGGAGCATGGAGACGCAAGGCGTGCTCTTGACCTGCTGCGTGTATCCGGGGAAATTGCAGAGCGAACGGAATCTGACAAGGTAACTGAGGCGCATGTGCGGGTTGCAAATGAAAAGATAGAAGCGAATAGGGTTGTTGAGGTGGTAAAAACACTGCCGCTGCAATCAAAGATCGTGTTAAACAGCGTGCTACTGCTAAACAGGGAAAGGAACAGAAGGCGCTTCTCCAGCGGTGAGGTCTATAATATGTATCGGAGATTGTGTAACCATTTAGGCATGGAGCCGTTAACGCAGCTACGTGTTACCGATTTGGTCTCGGAGTTGGACATCCTGGGATTGATAAACGCAGTGATTATAAGCAGAGGAAGATATGGTAGGACAAAAGAGATTTCATTAAGTGTGCCAGAAGAGAGCGTGCAGCCTGTCTTGCTTGAAGACTATAAGCTTAAAGCGATATCTAATATCAGAGTGAGAGCGCAAGTAACATTGTAGGGGGAATGAAAGATGAGCGAGGAAGAAGAAAAGGCAAAGTCGATGTCGGCGTATGTCAAGTTTGAGGTGCCGGAAGAATTGCAAAGTAAGTCGTTAGAGGCGTTGGATTTGGCGCGGACGACGGGCAGCGTAAAGAAGGGGACAAATGAAACCACGAAGACCATAGAAAGAGGAATGGCAAAGTTAGTGCTGATAGGTGAGGACGTAACTCCTGTGGAGATAGTAATGCATATTCCACCGTTATGCGAAGAGAAAGGCACGCCGTACTTGTATGTGAAAAGGCAGAAAGATTTAGGGGCTGCTTGTGGTATAAACAAAGGTTGCGCATCTGCTGCCGTCGTTGACCCTGGAAGAGCAGGGGAAGTGATTGAAGGGATTATAGGAGAGTTAAAGAGGATGAAGGTGTGAGGCGAGGGCAAAGAAGGGTGTAGGAAGAAAGAGATGGGCGATGATAGGGGAACACCTGCCGAGGTAATAGAAGTGGTAGGTAGGACGGGAATGCATGGCGAATCCACGCAGATAAAGTGTAAGGTACTGGAAGGACAGAATAAAGGAAGAATAATAACGAGGAATTGTAGAGGACCTATAAGAAGGGGCGACGTTATTGTGCTGCTGGAGACAGATAGAGAAGTGAGGAAATTACTGAGGAGATGAGAGGAGAAGATGGAGAAGAAATGCTCTTTTTGTGATTTGTCAATAGAGCCAGGTAGAGGGAAGATGTATGTAAAGCGAGATGGAACGGTTTTTTATTTTTGTAGTTCTAAGTGCGAGAGAAACATGATAAAGCTGGGGCGAAAAAGAAGGAAGGTAAAGTGGGCTGCGAAAGCAACTACTCACAAGATTGGCACAGAAGAAAGAAAATGAAAAATTAAAAATAGAATATCTCGTGAAAATCTGTGGTTAATAAAGGGATTATGAAAAAAGAGAGAACCTTTTTGATGATAAAGCCAGAGGGAGTAGCGCGAGGTCTTATAGGCGAAATAATAGGGCGATTCGAAAGGAATGGATTTGGGATAGTAGCGCTGAAGCTTTCGACGATAAGCAGAGCGGTGGCAGAAAAGCAATATGAGGAGCATCGAGGGAAGGATTTTTTCGAGGGCTTGGTTTCCTACATGTCCTCAGCTCCAACGGTATCCATGGCCATCGAGGGTGAGAATGCAATCGCAGTGGCGAGGGAAATGGCAGGCGTT
>JADHYP010000084.1 GCA_016782355.1 Candidatus Syntropharchaeum sp.
CTCCTCCGTGACTCGTGTATGGTCATAAAACAGTTCCTGTATGATTTGATGAACGATCGAATCAGCTTCTTCTTCCAGTTCTTTGAGTTGCTCACTGATTTGCGGAAGTTCGGAATAATTTACGCCTAATTCTACCAGCAGCGCTGCGGCTTCCACCGCTTTCCCCGCGAGGTCCTCAAAGAGGTCGAAAAATTTCTTCTCCCGCGGTAAAAACCCCTGCATCTTATGCAAAACCGCATTCAATACCAATGTCTTCGGCGCCGCACCTTCTTCCATACTTTTCTTCCCCCCGTATATAGAAACCAAAAAGGCTATTTAAATCTTTCGGTTTATTTAATTTTTCTAAATTAATATATAGCAAATGAACAATATATAGATACCGATGCTAAATTTACAACCACAGATTTCACAAGATAGACACAGACCAGAAATCACAATTTCTCGTGAAAATCTGTGTAATCTTGTGGTTAATAAAAGGAGCTAAACAACCACAAAACTAAGAAATATAATTCAACAATTTCCTGAAAGCTCTGCCTCTATGCGATACTTCACTTTTTTCCGCCCTGCTCATCTCTGCAAATGTCTTCCCCGCTTCCTCAAACTCAAATATTGGGTCGTAGCCAAATCCCCTTTCCCCCCTTTCCTTCTCCGCTATTTTACCTTCAGCGATGCCGACAAAAAGAATGGGTGCCGTTTTCACGGATTCGCAGAATGCAACGACAGTTTTAAAAGTAGCTTTTCGCTCTTCACCCTTTTTATCTGCCATCAACTTCAGGATTCCCGCATTCCCTATTTTATTGAAGACGTAAGCGGAGAAAGGACCTGGAAAGCCATTTAAAGCGCGGATAAACAACCCGGAGTCTTCTATGAAGAATGCTTTTTTTATCGCTATCTTCTCTTTTACATATTTAGCACTTTCTTCCGCCACCGCCTCTATTTCTTCAAGCTGTAACTCCGGATAGTCATATTCGAGATGCTCTATTCTTACGTTCTTCGATTCTGCATCCGCCAAATCTTTTATCTCTTTTACCTTGTTCTTGTTCGTGGTGAGAAAGATCAGTTCCATCTCTATCGCCTCTGTTTCATCGGTGGGATTCCGGATTTATCTCCGTGCCGCGATGCTTCCCCTGAACTGCACCGAAAATATCACGCGGATTACTTCCGTCAATGACGATGGTCTTTATCCCGCTTCTTTCTATTATCTTCGCTGCAACGGGGTCTATAACAATTCTCGACCCTGCTTTTAGTTCTTCTTTCGCGGTTAGCGCTACGAGTTCCTTTGCCGTCAGCACGTCGTATTTCCTTGCATCCGGATACCTGCGTGGGTCAGCATCATAGACTCCATCTACCGACGTCACGTCTATGAGGAGGTCAGCGTTTACGTATTCTGCAAGAATCGCCGCCACTGCATCGGTCGTATAACCCGGGCTTACTCCACCCATCACCGTTATTTTCGCTTCCTCGCCTTTCGCCTTAGCCGCTGTAACTTCTTTATAATCAGAAAAAGGTTCTGGATACGCATTATGCAAAGCGGAAATAAGCAATTTCGCATTTATTCTCGTCACCGCTATGCCTATATAATCGCAAACGGCTTCGTTCGCACCCAAATCACGTGCTATTTTTATACATTCTCGCGCTATTTCTCCACCACCGGTGACTACGTATAAATCGCATGATTCCGCAAGCTCCTCCAGGGCCTCTGCAATTTCTTTTATGCGAGTAGCATCCTTTAAAAAAATGCCGCCCAATGAAATAACCACTTTCATGGTGTCCGGTCTTACCCATACATGTATTGAGAAGGTTCAGTCCCCACGCCTTCGCCCCGGTAAGTCGCCTTCTCTCTTTGTTCCCTTATTCGCGCTTCCACGGCTTCTGCACCTTTCTCAAGCATCTCTTCTATCCTCGCGGTTTCCAACTCTAACCCGGCTAATTTCTTGAATGCTCTAAGAGTTCCGGCACAGGCTCTCAGGTCTTCCGGATATTTCCCTACACCAAGGATAGAATAACTCTCAATCCCGATTTTTGAAGCAAAGCCAGGTAGAAGCCCGGTCTTACGAATAATGGAATGTCTACCGATATTTTTTCTCGCCATCTTCTTACCCCCGTCAGGAACTTCTTTCTTTGAGCCTTCAAAAAAGCCAATATACGCTTCTACTTCCTCCTTCATCTTTCTAAACGGCTCTTGTGCGGGCATGATTACCCCCACGGTATATAACTCTTTAACACAAAGCTCTTTTGAGAGTTTAGCCACACACTCAGCCTGTTTATACGCCGCTTTTGGAATATATTCGGTCTCCGGATATTTGCCCACGTAACAGAATAATTTCTTCTCCTCGCTGTACCAAATCTCGTCATGCGGGATTTCAAATTCTTCTTCATGTGCTTCTACCATAGGCGGGAAGTTATAAGAATAGAGATTCAGTATCTTCTCAGAATCCTTTAAAAGCTCCTTTATGTGATATGGTATGATATTCCCCATAGGTGGGAATCCCGCAATCAAGATATTCTCGTAATTCTTTATCTTCGCTTTAAACTTCTCCTCATCTACGTTCCAATACACAGTAAATTCTTCGATTTCAAATTCTTTGTACACTCGTTATTGCTCCTTTACATCTTTTCGTTCTTTAATTTAATTATAAAATCATCATATATAAAATAAACGTTTGAGAAGCAGCAAATGAAAGAGGAGAGATATGACGTTGTAGTGGTGGGCGCAGGACCTGCCGGGAGTGTAACAGCGAAAACAGCCGCAGAGCGTGGATTGGACGTCCTTTTGATCGAAAGGAATCAGGAGATAGGCGTGCCAGTGAAATGCGCGGAAGGAGTGAGCAAAGAAATAGAGAAGTTTGTCGCACCAGATAGGAGATGGATATGCGCAGAGGTAAAAGGGGCGAACATATACGGTCCCGATGGCACGAAGGTGGTCCTGTCGGCAGAAACTATGGATGAAACGGGATATGTGCTCGAAAGAAGGATATTTGATAAGTTTCTTGCAAGCGAAGCTGCACGTGCTGGTGCCAAGATAAGAGTCAGAACGGAAGCTTATGACCTCATTGAAGAAGATGGGTATGCAAAAGGCGTTTATGTTCGGTGTATGGGCGAAGATACTCGTATATTCGCGCCAGTCGTGGTTGGTGCAGATGGCGTGGAATCGAAGGTGGGCAGGTGGGCAGGCATTAACACGAGACTGCAACCTTCTAATATATCAGTATGCGCGGAGTTCCTCATGTGCGATATAGAACTGAACGGGGATTATTCGGAATTTTTCTTAGGCAGTGAAGTTGCACCAAAAGGCTATGCCTGGGTATTTCCAAAAGGTGGAGATTGCGCAAATGTTGGTCTCGGGATAGGTGGCGACGTCAGCGATGAAAAGCACCGTGCGCTTGATTATCTGAAGGCATTCGTGCGCAATAAGTTCCCGGACGGGAAGACGGTGGCTGAGATGTACGGCGTTGTGCCGCTGAGCGGACCGAGCTACGAAAGCGTGGCAGATGGGCTTATTTTAGTCGGCGATGCGGCAAGGCAGGTCAATCCGTTAACCGGAGGCGGCATTTTGTATGCGATGCAGGCAGGCAAAATAGCAGGTGACGTAATAGCGAAGGCAGTGCAGGAAAAAGATTGTTCAAAGAAGCGATTGTTGGAGTACGAGAACAGGTGGAGAAGCGAGTTTGGAAAAAGGTTAGAAACGGGCTTTAAAGCAAAGGAATTCCTTTTCAAGCTCTCTGATGAAGACCTCAACACGCTTGCGCATTCTTTAGTAGGTGTAAAAATAAAGGAGCTTAGCACGTGGGCACTGTTGATGGAACTCGTGAAAAGGAATCCGAAAATGCTGTTGGGATTGGCGAAGATGCTGCTCTAAAACCTTTCTTTAAAAAAGAAAGCTTTACCAAAGAAAGAACGCTTACGCTGTTTTGCAGGCAAAAAAGTTTATAATGAGGAGAAAATAGATGAGAGAAAACATCCAACTTAACGCAAGTAAAAGGGTAACAAAATAAGATGGGCACGGCGTATAACAAAACAGAATATATCTGGCTTCGTGCCTTTGCCACTCCGCCCAAATTCGCCTTCGGGTGGCTCGGCTTATAGAAACCTTTTTAAAGATGTAGCAATTAAACTCAAATATGGCATTATCAAATTTCATAAAGCCGACAAAGGGTAAGGCGAATGAAAATGAATAATACTGAAAAATACTGGGATAAATTATCTAAGAATTATGAAAAACGTGCCAAAGATAGCACATACGAACAAATTCTGGATAAAACAAAAAAAATATCTTAAACAACCCGATTTTGTTTTGGATTTTGGATGTGCAACTGGACTATATTCAATTAAATTTGCCTCGAATGTGAAAACTATTATAGGTATTGATATATCATCAAAAATGATTGAGATTGCAAATAGAAATGCTCTTACCCCTAATATTAAGAATATCTCTTTTTCACAATCTACAATATTTAATGAAGAATTGAAAAAGGAGTCATTTAATATAATACTGTCATTTAACATAATTCATTTTTTAGAAAACACGCAAGAAGGAATTCAAAGACTGAACGAATTATTAAGACCTGGAGGGTTAATTATTTCCTCAACAGCATGTATGGGCGAGAAGTCATTAATGAATTCTTTCGTATTCTTTTTGATGAAATTTGGTGTATTCCCGAGATTTAGATTCTTTAAGAAAACAGAGTTGGAGGAAGTTTTTACTCAAGGAGGTTTTACAATAATCGAATCAAAAGTATTGACCTATCATCCAACAATTGAATATTATATTGTAGCAAAAAAACTATGAAAAACTCTTATAAGTGATAAAAAGTGTTAAAGAATTCTCCCAAGCCCATCGCACAACAAAGCATAGCCGCTACGTCGCTGGCGCTCCTCGGCCTCCGCGCCAAGATATGGAAGACGGCGCTGCGGCACATTGGCCTTCGCGGGTACGCTCAGGCCAACGTCGGCTATGCTAGAACGTTAGGCGAAATAGTTGGACTAATAATAAATGGTGATAGAGATGCCTAAACAATTAACTTTATTTGATGACGAAACAAAAAGCAAAACTGACCATATAGCCAAGTCTTACACAGGAATTTATAGTATGCACAAATATTGGTCTAAGAAACCATACAATATTATACAAGATTTTATTTTACGATATACAAATAAGGATGAGATAGTGGTTGATCCTTTCTGTGGTTCAGGAATTTCGATAACAGAATCTATTTTTACAGGAAGAAAAGCAATTGGAATAGATATAAATCCATCTGCAATTTTTATAACAAAACAGATGATTAATAAGATATCCACTAAATTAATCCGAGACGAATTTAGCAGATTGGAATCGGAAATTAAGAATGTAATAAATTCTTTTTATGTAGTAAAAAGAGGGGAGAAAAAATTCGTAGGAACACATTTTATATGGGAGAATGGTAAATTAACAGAAGTCTGGTATAAAAACGATATAAAACGTAAAGCAAAAGTTATTGAAGAACCAACAGAAGATGATTTTAAGTTAGCGGCATCGTTTTCGTATAATAAAATTCCACACTATTATCCAAAGGATATGTTTTTCCATAATTCCCGAATTAACGCAAATCGTGAAAATCACATCTATGATCTATTTACCCCACGAAATTTAATGGCGTTATCGCTTCTAATGGATAGAATAGAAAAAATTGAAAATAATGACCTCAGAGAATTCTTTAAGTTTTGTTTCACAGCTTCAGTTGGGCAGGCCAGTAAGATGGTTTTTGTTGTTAAACGAAGAGGAAAGTTTAATGGTAAAACAAGGAAAATCGGGAGGAAGGAAGTAGGTAGTTGGGTAATTGGTTATTGGTTGCCAAAGGAAAATTTTGAAATAAATGTTTGGAACTGTTTTGAAAATAGATATAGAAAAATTCTTAAAGCGAAAAGAGGATTGGAATACAAAAAATATTTAATAAATGAAGCTAACAACTTTGAAGATTTATTAGATACAAAAAATTTGCTTCTTAAAAATGTTCCCGCTCAAAAAGTATTAAAAGAAATACCGAATAATTCCGTAGATTATGTAATAACAGATCCGCCACATGGT
>JADHYP010000085.1 GCA_016782355.1 Candidatus Syntropharchaeum sp.
TTACACTTAGAGAAGCATAAGCTTTTCCTGACCAGCCTCGAAATGCCGTGCCTCAACGTTAGGTTGTACCTTTCTATGTAGACCGTATCTATGTCCATATCATCTACCTCACCGAAAATGATTGTTCTGGTCTTACCAACCACTCTGCCCCCTTCCCTTTCTTTGACGAGTTGTCCGTAATTGATCGTCTCCACATCGAAGTTCTCCCGGATGGCACTGGTGTACTGAACGTTACCGTCACTGGCGAAAGTAGCCTTCTCATCCTTTGTTGGTTTCTTGCCCCGTTTTCTCACCGTTTTCATCAGTTTATCTGCCGTGGCTTGCACTCTTTTACCAGCACTATGCGCTAAATGAAGCTTTGTATCGGTTTTCTTCGCTATGTATATCCAGCAATCGCCCTGTCTATCATCGTCACCATCTCCTCCGTCAACGTTCTTTTGTTTTTTTTACGAATGACCACATCTCATCTACCTGGACTTTGGTGAGTCCAACATTCCGTATCAAAAAGTCCGTCACTTCCAAATTTTGAATGCGTAATATATGCCTTCGCATGAAATTTCTTCTTTCGGTATATCCTGCATTCTATGGTCTTATTTCTAATACTCTCTACTATTGCAGGAACTCCTTCCAAAAAATCATTCTCTTCTTTCTCCTGTTCAATGCTATCATCCAATTTACCGGTAATGTATCCCAATACTTCCTCAAAGGCTTGCCGTGTTCTTTTTGATACTTTATCACCCATAAGAATCCGTATTTTGTCAAGATTCTGCCATTTTTGATCCAGACTCAACAAAGAACCAATTTCGAAATAACCCGTTGCGATGTCAAATTTCTTTGATAGTTCACACCATTCAGATAGGTATTTTTGAACCTTCCAGGCAGCATCACTATTATCTACAATGAATAACTCACCTTTTTTGGATGTTTCGTTCATAATCATAACGCCGTAATGTTCTAATGTATTCAACTTAATAATACTTGAACTTTACGAATTAAGGTTCTACATACTCAACTCAACCGTTAATCAAGAGGATATATGAAGAGGTTTCAATGATTATTTTTTTAAAAAAGCGGTCTTTCATGGAAACGAAGCAAGGCTGGATGTGTGAAGTGCCGCATTGGATGTATTCTCATTCTAACAAAAGCAGCCCGAAAAAGGTTATCTTTTCATAAGGCGATGTTAGCACTTCCAGTTCATATCCGGCATTCCTGACCGTCTTGAAAACGTCTATCCCACACGCTTCCATCCCGGGTCTCATTTTGTGCTGATGTTCACAAAATCGCTTCGGGACATGGTCTAAAACTGTGGGGCTCTGCCCCACGACCCCGCAAGCCCTGTAAGGGCTTAAATCCCTTTGCTCTGGTATGCATTCATCACAATGCGCGCAGCAAAGTCCGACCATTGCGAACGCTTTGTAATAGCCGGACAGAAAAGCATAACGTTCGAGCTCAAACATCGTGTCATACAACTCTTTTATGGCATCCCAGAGGAAATGGTGTATATGCGATGGCTGGACTCCGGGGTTCGGTTTAGCGTCAAATCTCGCAACTACCGCCCGCTCGTAACACGTTATCAGCTTCCTCGTCTCTTCCGGCGACGGAACATAGGGCGGGCAGTTCAGATGCTTGCCATACGCTTTACATCCATACCTGCATTTCCACCTCACCCAGGCACCTACTTCAATCTTATCGGTGGGAGTGAGTTTAAAATCCGGATGTATATGTGTCAATTCCTCTAACAACGTATCTAAATCAGTTTTCATTTTCTAAAACTTCCTTCTATTTAAGACGCAGATTAACACTGATTTACGCGGATTTATTTTAGTTTAACATTGTTTATTTTTCTCTTTTGTTAGAGCCGTTTTTCATATACCTATTTTATACTATAAGGATATTATGAAAGTTGGTGATAAGTATTAGTATGGGAACAGAAGAGTTAGAAGAATTGGTGAAGAAGATAAAAGCGAAGGCGTTGAATGCGGAAGCGAAGAAGCGAGGGATAAAGACTGCGTGCGTGAAGAAAATAGACATTGCCAAACAACTGCCAAGGGAAGTACTGGAAGAACTCAGCTCTAAGTGATGAAGGAAGATTTTTTCGTAGTGCTGTGCACGGCGAGCGTGACTGAATCGGAAGGGATAGCGAGGCTTTTGGTGGAGGAAAAGCTGGCAGCGTGTGTGAACGTTGCAAAGGTGGACTCATATTACAGGTGGAAAGGCGAATTTTGCAAGGATGGAGAGGCTTTGCTGATAATAAAGACGGAAGGAAAAAGCAATGTAGATAGGATTATAGAGCGGATAAAAGAAATTCACAGCTATGAAGTGCCGGAAATCATTGCAGTTCCGATTGTTGCTGGATATGATAAGTATTTAGCGTGGATAGAAGAGTCAATGGAATGATTGTGCTTGTTTACCGCGGAGCCCGCAGAGAACACAGAGAAAAATTCGACAGTGGGGAGATGGGAGACGATTTGGATTTCTTTTCCTGGACGATGAAATATATGAAACAAATGAGGGCGGAAGATTTTATCGCCGCTCTCACGGAGAGCGCAGAGATGAGATAAATGTTTATATACAATAAAAACAAAAGTAGAAAAAAATGTCATCGGAATTAACAAAAGAAGATATTTTTAGGATGTTTGCCGAAACCGATAGAGAAATTAAAGAAGCGTTTAAAGAAACCGATAAAAAGATAAAAGAATTAGCCACTCTTTTTACGGGTCAGTGGGGAAAGTTAATCGAGGCACTGGTCAGACCCTCAGCGCTAAAATTGTTCCAGGAAAGAGGTGTAAAAGTTACCGAAACTTATCAGCGGTTGGAGAGTTATCGTAATGGCTCGCAGATGGAAATAGACATACTTCTGGCAAATGATCGTGAGGCGGTAGTGATAGAAGTGAAGACTACGCTGAAAGTAGAAGATGTGAATGAGTTTTTGGACAATTTGGCGCGATTTACATTCTTTTTCCCGCGATATAAGGGCTTAAAAATATATGGTGCCGTGGCGGGGATACAGATAGAAGAAGGTGCTGATAAGTTTGCATATCGTCAGGGCTTATTTGTTTTAACCGGCAGTGGTGATACGGGGATTGTCAGAATTCTTAACAACCCTGAGTTCAGACCCAGGAACTTTGGGGATAGGTAAGTGCGGTCTCCGCAGAGGACGCAAACAAGCTACCTCAGCAACTGCTGGGATGATTACAGCGGTAGCGATGCCGATGGAGATGGAATTGGGGATACCCCTTACAGCATAGGTTTCGATGCTGATAACTATCCGCTGATGGAGCCTTTGGAGAATTATTTTACGGTGGAAGAAGAGACAACTTTTATAAGGAGATATATCTTAGATGTAATCAGTAAACAACAACATAATAATAAAAGAGAGGAGGAAGTAAAATGGGACGAACTTTTAAAGACATGAAGATAGAGGACAAAGCAGCATTTGTTTTGTTTGACACGGGTGCGCTCAGGTCGTATGTTAGAAAGGAATTCGCTTCTGAAGTCAGGTGGAGGACAAATTTGTTTAAAGTGGGCATAGGAGGATATTCTTTCGAGATAGATGAATCGTGCGCACTAAACTGTGAAATAGAAGGATTAGGATTTGATATAGAGGCGCATCCAATTGAAGGACTGGGAACGGATGAGCGTGGGCAGCGAATAGATGCAGTAATAGGTGCGATAGGGATGGAGAAATGGGGCTTAATTCCAGACCCGAGGACTGGTTCGATAGACCTAACTGCGCTTCGCAAGAGGGAATTTATAGAATTTTAGGTTAAGTAAAAGCAGAGGGTGAAGTCACAATGGAAGGAATCAAAGCAAGCTGGAATACAAGTGGTATAGATATAAAACGACTCGTGTTTGCTGTCTGCATAGCATTTGTGCTGCTTGGTGCTTTTGTGGGTGTAGCTTCTGCAACGACCTTGCCGAGTACCCCGATGCCGTCTTCACCTCCATTCATGCTGCGGTGGATGCTGCCAGCACTGGAGATACGATTATTGTTTATCCCGGTACCTACACCGAGAATGTGGATGTGAACAAGAGCTTGACCATACAAACTTTAGAAAAGTTTGATCAAAACGCTTCGCAGTCAGAGAACGGGGCTGAGGTGACGATTGTTCAGGCGGCAATTTCAGGTGGCAATATCTTTATATAATAGGAGGAATAAAATTAAGATGGGGGTGATAAAGAAGGGGAGAAGGAAATGGAAGCTTTAAAATTTTATGTGAAGATTGGAGAAGAGGGCAGAGTTGTGTTACCGGAATTGGAGAAACTAAAGGGAAGAAGAGCAGAAATAATAATACTTCCGCTGGAGGAAGATGAAGACCTCGGAGACCTGCTTAGAGCTTCAGAGAGCAGCTTAGATTTTTGGGACAATCCTATTGATGACGTGATATGGAACGATGTATAAGCTAAAGCAAAGAGAGATGGTTTTAATTCCCATTCCATTTAGTGATTTAAGGTCTAAGAAGAAACGTCCTGTAATCGTAATCTCCAACGATAGTTACAATCAAAAAACGGAAGATATTGTCGTCGTAGCAGTTACTTCAAACATAGAAAAGAAAGAGTGGACCATCTTAATCACTAAAAATGACATGGAGGAAGGCAATTTGCCCACCGATAGTATGATAAGAGTAGATAAAATATATTCGTTGAGTCAATTAATAGTGGTGAAGAGATTAGATACGATTATCGTTTACCCCGGGACCTATAGCGAGAATGTGGATGTGAATAAACGGTTAACCATTAAATCAAAGAGCGGGGCTGAGGCAACTATTGTTCAGGTGGCAAATCCAGATGACCATGTGTTTGAGGTGATGGCAGATTATGTCAATAGATAAGGATAGCGAAGAAAGTTTCATAAAGGGGCATATTTAAAAAATGATGAAAAGAATATATCTTGATACCTGCGTCTGGTGTCGTCCCTTTGATGAGCCTTCTCAGCGAGTAACGGAAGAGGCAGGGGCATTCTTTAGGATATTGCGTATGGTCAATGAGGGAGAAGTGGTTATTACCAGCTCCGTGGTTTTAGATGATGAAACTGATAGGATAAGCAATGCGGAATATTTTATTACTGCTGACGATAATATATTAAGAAAAAGCAAAGATATAATGCGGCGCTACAAGATAAAAGTATGCGCACCGACAGAATTTGTGGAGAGTGAGGAAAGGAAAGATGATATCTGATTTGGAAATTGGGGAGAGTAAAGTAGTTAAGAAGGCATTGGGCATACTCGGTAAAGAACTGACGATAGAAGAATATGCGAAATTCCTGGCAGTGATAACACTTAAAATAGGAAATTCCGTGAAAGAATTGAGAGAATTCCGGGATGCTGAAACAGAGGAGGAATTCTTAACGAGAATGAAACGGAGAGGCGCGGATGTTGTTCCGTAGTTCGGACATGAAATTGCGACAATCGCGAATATATTATTATTGAGAGGAGCAATGAGTCAGGGGGGTAACGAGATGAAAGAGGGGAATAAAAGTGGCATGAACATTAAACGTCTTCTGTTCGGATTCTGCACAGCATTTGTGCTGCTCGGTGCTTTTGCCGGTGTGGCGTCTGCAACGACGTGGCACGTTGATGACGACCGTGCCGACTACCCCGATGCAGATTTCACTAAAATTCAGGATGCGCTGGATGCCGCCAGCGGTGGAGATACGATTATTGTTTATCGCGGCACATACACCGAGAATGTGGATGTGAACAAGAGCTTGACTATCAAATCAGAGAGCGGGGCTGAGGCGACGATTGTTCGAGCGGCAAATACACATGATCGTGTCTTTGAGGTGAGGGCGGATTATGTGAATATCTCAGGATTCACAGTTAGAGGTGCTACACATGCCTGGGAAAGCTTAGGCGTTGGAATATATCTTTATCAAGCGAGTGGCTGCAATATCTCTGATAACCATATATCAAATAACTATAATGGTATATACGTTTGGATAGGTCATCAGAAAATAATATCATCACTAATAACAATGTATCGAACAATGGGGGTGGCATCCAGTTGGGTGCTTCGTGCAATAATACAATCATGAAAAACAACATCAACTCAAATGACGGC
>JADHYP010000086.1 GCA_016782355.1 Candidatus Syntropharchaeum sp.
AGACTGGACGAAGACGAGGTGCTGAGCGACGTTTATGTCAAAGGGGAGATTTCCAATCTCAGCCAGCCTACTTCCGGTCATTTATACTTCACGCTAAAGGATGAATTTTCAGAGTTACGATGTGTGATGTTCAGGGAAAAAAACCGCAAATTGAAGTTCGTTCCCGAGAATGGAATGAGTGTGATAGTCCGGGGTCATATAAGCGTATATGAGAAGCAGGGAAAGTATCAGTTATACGTGGAGGAGATACAGGAGGAAGGGATAGGTGCGCTATACCGTGCGTTTGAGCAGTTAAAGAAGAAGTTAAAGGAGGAGGGGTTGTTCGACATCGGGTATAAGAAGCCGATACCTGGTTTTCCATGCCGAATAGGCATTATCACCTCGCCAACCGGTGCTGTCATCCGCGACATGTTAAACATCACAAAGAGAAGATTCCCGCACGTGCATATTTTGCTGGCTCCGGTTGCAGTGCAGGGCGAAGAAGCGGCTTCGCAAATCGTAAATGCTATCAGGTTGATGAACCGGGTTAATAAAGAGTTAATGAAAATAGACGTGCTGGTAGTGGGGCGAGGAGGCGGTTCGATAGAAGAGCTGTGGGCTTTTAACGAAGAAGCAGTCGCAAGAGCGATTTTCTCATCTGTGATTCCTGTAATATCCGCGGTGGGGCACGAAACAGACTTCACTATTGCGGATTTCGTTGCTGACCGGCGAGCGGCGACACCGTCAGAAGCGGCGGAGTTTGTCGTGCCGGATAAGCGAGAGATAGAGAAGAACCTGAGTTCTCTGGAGTTGAGGATGCGGCAGAATGTGTTTAAAGCGATTGAATACCATAGGAAGCGGTTAGAAAGCATAGAAAAGAGTATTTTGTTTAAAAAGCCCACGGAGCGGATAAACCAATACCGGCAGACGGTGGACGAAATAAAGAGGAATATGCTCGCAGAGATTACGCATCTCGTGGCGTTACATAGGAAAAGCCTGCAAGCCCTTTCTGGCAAACTGGACGCTTTAAGTCCGCTGGCAATCCTCGAGCGCGGGTATAGTATATGCTTGAAGGAAGAGCGAGTGGTGAGGAGTGTGGAGGAAATCTCGGTTGGTGACGCGGTAAAGATATTATTTAAGGATGGAGAGGCGACTTCAGAAGTGAGGGAGAAGGGTAAGAGGGCATGATAGGACGGACATTAATTTTTTGATATTAAATTTTAGGAAGAGGTTGGAATTAAATAAAAACTGCTTTCAAACCAATCCATATATCCTGTATATTTATACCTAACTCATGCAACACAACAATCCCGCCTATCCAGAATCCGAGAGCGCTTCCTACATTTGCCAGCGCCGCTACAAGGACGACTTTAAACAGCCGGTTTCTCATCAATTCTCGCAACGATTCCACGTTCAACATGCTCCGTGCATCTTCCAACGTTGGCTTTCGAAAATGCGCTTCTGTCAAGCCCGCAAACCAACCCGCGGCTAAAAAGGGATTCAAAGAAGTAAGCCAGGACACGGAAAAAGCGGTAAGCGCGGAAAGAGGATGCCCTCTCGCTATCACAACACCTCCCGCGGACAAAACGGCGTTTATTATAAACCACAAAAGAAACGCTCTAAGAAGAACACTAAAAGGTATGCTCGAGAAAAATACCGCTAAAAGAACAATCACGAGAGCTACGCCCAACCCAATCCCCAACAAATTCTTTATATTTATACCAACCCGCCTCTTAGGAAGCGAGCATAACGACTCCTTCGGCGGTATCAATTCCGGATGGCTGAGAAGGTTCTTTATCCCTGCGACATGCCCGGCACCAACTACCGCAACTATTTTTCTCCGCGAAGCTTGCGAACCGTTTTTGGTCAAACTTTTTTTAAAAGTTTGTTGGTCAAGCTCCAGCAAACTCCCCGCAATATATGCATCTCGCTCATCCAGAAGTGCCGTTGCGGCACCCGGTGAAAACTCCCTCAGTTCTTCCATCAACTGCGTTACTACGTCATCATCCGTTATTCTATCGAGCTCTATTTCCTTATTCGCACCTATACCTCCAATCGTTAGCTTCTCATTCTCTTTCCCCGTGTCGCCTTTTCCCATGCTACCTATACTGGTAATCGCGAAAACGATTGAAAAAATCATCTTTAGCTTCTCAAAAAACCGCATATTCTTCCAGAACCGCTGCATCGTTACTTGAATGGGACGGTCAACTAACGCAATCTCGCAACCCCTTTCCTCTGCTTTCTTTATCGCCGCCATCATATCTGCACCGGGTTCAATGCCCAACTCCGCACCCATTTTACGCTGCACGTATGCAAGCAGCCAATGAGTAAGTATTAAAAATGGATTGCCACCACCTATCACTTCTTTAATCGAAAAATCGGCCACGTTTCCTTTTAAAGCATTATATCTGTCTTCGCATAACTCAACGGCAACCACGTCCGGCTCTTCTCTGTCTATTACCGCCTCTACCTCTTTCACGCTTCTCTCTAATATGTGCCCCGTCCCTACCAGGATTATACTATTTTGTTCCATACCTCAATATAGCAGCAACGCCACCAAATGCACGTTTTAACTGCGCTCCTTCCTCGAACTCCGACGATATGATTTCCACGTCGGCGCCTATCTCCTCCGCCTTCTCCAGTAAATCGTGCATTAGTTCCGTACCGAGCTCCTCGGAAAACAGAAGCGTGCCAACGGCACCAGTTTCCAATTTCCTTCTCACTTCTTCCTCTCCGTATGCAATCATACTCTCGTTATTTGCCAATATCGTCATGAACCGCGCCATGAGCTTCTTCTCTCGCATCAAATCCAGCCCTTCAAGCACGTCTCCCGCCTTGTCCACGAGCTCAAAAAGACCGGATTCATCCGTATAGGCTACGTCAAAAGCGCCGAGAATCTTTTTTTGCAGCTCGTAATGCAAGTAAGACCCTTTTATAAATTCATCCTTCGTTGGGCTTGGTCCACCTATCAATATGCCCTGGGAGTCTTCTATTTGAAGTAAAATTCGTGTTGCATGCTCGCCTATTCGCTTATAAAAATCTTCTGTCGCAATCTCTCGCAACCTTTGAAATCGCAGTGCCGACTGCCCTCCTTTTCTTATCTTCCCCGGAACTGAAGAGGTGAGATGTTTCATTGCCGTCACCACCTTCCCGGTCAAGATGCCGATCGTTGCTTCTCTTTTGTCAAGCACGAGCAAGCCGTATTTTTCGCGCTCCTCCACCATCTCCGCCAGCGGCTCGAGGAAGAAGCTCGAATCACAATGGTAGATATAAGAAAGAATTTTTTCCGGTGGCTCCACGATGAACGTTTCTATATCCGTCTTGTATCCACCCTTCGCTACCGCACCACAGAAGATAACCACGCCATTTTCTCCTGCACGCACATACTTCAGCTTGGATAGAAGTGAATCTAAAGAGCTTTGAACGTTAGTACGAGTGGATTTGCTTTTTATGTTCATCGCTTGCCCGTATTCCTCGCGGAGATGAGAAGTAACGTCAGATATTTGTTTATCAGGCGGAATGTAAACTGACACGAGCTCAGTTCCTCTGCCACTCTTTTCCCTCAGTTCTTCCAATACCTTCTTGAATTCATATTTATTTATCTGGTCCATAAGCATCCTTTCCTCTTTGATAACACTTTCTTTTTTAAAGTCTTGAAGTTTTATGCGGCAGCCGGGGCTCGAACCCGGGTTACAGGCTTGGGAAGCCAGTGTCCTACCGCTAGACTACTGCCGCTTTGTATTTTCGCTCAAACTCCTCAAAGTCAGATGCAAGAGAAGCAGCAGCCGACTTCACCGCCTCTATCGGGTCTCCCTCCTTCATCTTCACGTACAAAACGGGATTGCTCATCAGCGTATGTTTGATATTATAGGTCGCGAGATCCACCTTTTCATTCTCCAATAGCTTTGACGTTAGCGGCGCTAAAAGAGTATGGTCTTCTCCTTCTATCTCTATCCGCACCTCCTTTTCTTTATTCTCCAGTATCTTTACCTTCTTATTTTCCTTTTCCATCCTCTACACCACGCCCTTACCATAATCCTCCGATATTTTTCTTGCTTCCACCCTCTTACACCTTCCACATGCCAGTGCATTCCCTTTCATCTCCAGGTCGCATTTGCATTTCATGCACATCGCTTTTATCACGCCTAAATCGCGCTCTTCCGTGCTAAGTCGCAATGTTTTTGCATCTATCACTTTCGCCTTTACCACGTCAAGATAACCAAACTCCTGCTGCAATTCACTTACATACCCTTTTTTTACGTTTGATATGTGAATAACGCCCTGAGTGGGTGCAGCAATTTCTCGCTTCTCCTTCCCTTTCACGCACGCTATACTCACGACGGCAACGGTGTCTCTTATATCCTCTATTCTGCCTATAACTACGTCACCTTCTTTAAGCATTGGCGGCGTTTCCACCGCGGGCAGAATGTTTATAACCCTTTTATCAGTTATGCTAATTTCCCCTATCTGTGTGGCATATAAATTCCCTCCTTCGTCGTACACACCCTTCCCCAGCGTAAATTCCTCGGAAGTGCCTAAGAAATCCCCGGGAACTGCGAATCTTTTATCTTTTTCCATTTACTTTTCTCCTCTCTCTCTCTCTTTCTCTCCCTTCCTCTATTCTTTTTCTCCCCTTCTATTATTTTATTCCTTCTCTATTTATTATTTATGCGTGTAATCGGAATAGACCCTGGAACTGCGATAACAGGGTGGGGAGTTGTGGAGTTCAACCACGAAACGTTAAAATCAATTGATTTTGGGTATATAACGACGACCCCTGAGCAACCGGGGGCAGAGAGATTAAAAAAGATATACGAAGATTTGCTTGCGGTGATAAAAAACACGACGCCTGATGACATGGCAATCGAGAAGATCTTTTTCAATATCAACGTGAAAACGGCGTTAAGCGTTGGTCAAGCACGTGGGGTTTGCCTCTTAGCCGCTGCTATCGCTAACATACCTGCATACGAATATAACACCTCGGAGGTGAAAAGTATTATAACGGGATACGGCAGAGCGACAAAGAGCGAAGTGGCGAGCAAAATAAAAGAACTGCTTCACCTGGAGGAAACGCCAAAGCCTGATGATGTCACCGATGCCCTCGCTATTGCTGCCACGCATATAATCCAGAAAGGTACTTGTAAAAACCACGAGATTCCACGAGATTAACACTAAAACTTTTTAGAAAAAAGTTTTATCAAAAACCAGTTTCTTTGGCCTAAAGAAAGGTTGTGTGAAAATCTGTGTAATCTGTGGTTATAAAAGGAGCTTTTTAGAAGAGAATCATCAATAACAATGTGAAGGAGATAAACCAGCTGAAAACGGTCATAAACGAGATATAAATCCAATCTTTTGCGCCTTTTATGCTCGTATGCAAGAAGGGATACACGAATTTCTGCACCATGACCATGAGGATTGCGATAAGCAAACCATCTTCTGATGTGGGATTTTTTACCACGAAAAAGGATATAAGACCCGCGAGAATGCCAAATAGAAGTGGCGTTATCGTCTTTTTCAACCCTTCGACGTATTCTGCCTTCTCCTTCTCCTTTTTATCCCGCTCTTTATTATCGCTCTCCATGCCGCATTTTCCCCCTTTTTTCCTTAAACCTTTGTCTCTTTAAATTTTAATTTTGAACAAAAGCGATTACCTCGCATACACCACCTTTATTATATCGTTATTCCGCAGTGCATATTTCTCGCCAAGCCTTCGCTTCGTTCCTGCGTCTATTGCATAAAGAAACCCTTTACCAATATCAGAATGAATGGAAAAAGCTAAATCTCTGGCGGTGCTCCCGTTTTTCAAAAGAAACGCATCGGGTAGGACTCTTCCCGCGGCATCGCTGAACTTGTGCTCGTCTTCTACCGGATATGCAACCACGTAGTCCAGCAAATCGAACACAACACGATTTATAATTGCTTGAACTCCCGTGCCGCAATACGCGTGAATTAATTTTCTTAACCTC
>JADHYP010000087.1 GCA_016782355.1 Candidatus Syntropharchaeum sp.
CTCTAACCCCTAATCCCTATTTGCCTATTGCCTATTGCCTATTGCCTATTGCCTATTGCCTGATATTCTTTCCTTTTAACTATCAACGTTAACCCCTCGCGGTCTATTATTTCCACTTTTTCGCCTTCTTTTATCATTTCCCCTGCCAACGTTCGGGCATTCCAGATTTCACCTCTTAGTTTTATCGTGCCACCATCTTCGTTTATTTCAGTCTCTGCCTTCGTTACTTTCCCGATAAGCTCTTCAGCACCTACTTGTGCCCTTCTCTTTCTCGTCTTCAACACCGCACCCATGGCAAAGAAGAAAAAAGCTGCGGATGCACCCGCAATTCCAATTATAATTACTAAGAACTCTTTAAACCACTGAGGGTTAACGAGTAAAGGTCCCTTTGGTAATATCAAAGCGCCTATTATCAAGCATACCGCACCGCCTGTGGTGAGTATCCCGAAGGTAGGCGTAAGCGCCTCCGCAATGAATAATAAAACTGCGATTATTATTAAAAGCACGCCAAACATGTTCACATCGAAAAGCCCCATTCCGTATAGTGCTAAAATCAGGCATATCGCACCTATCATCTCAGGCACGTATGTTCCCGGTGACAGGAATCCAAAAATCAATCCATATATACCCACTATTAGAAGGATAGCCGCTATTTGAGGGTTGCCAAGCGTTTCTAACACGGAAGACCGCACACTCTTTTCCCTTATGTGCAGCGAAGCATTTCTCGTCGCTAAAGTCCTGTTCTCAGTTCCTATTTTCACTATCATCCCGTCAACTTTGTTTAAAAGCTCGGTTTCATCCTCTGCGATGAGGTCAATTATTCCTGTTTCTAACGCGGTATTTTCATTTAACACGTCATTATCGGTAACGAAGCGTTTTGCCTGCGTTGCGTTTCTACCTCTTGAAGCGGCTATGCTCTCTATATGTCCGGCGTAGAAGTTTATTGTCTTCTCATCTGCCGGCTTCCTACCTTCCATACCTATCTCGACGGGCATTGCCGCTCCTGTTGTCGTTCCCGGTGTCATTGCGGCGATATTACCGGAGACGAGGATAAAAGAGCCCGCGGATGCCGCTATCGCCCCACTCGGCGTTACATACGTGATAACCGGCACTTCTGAATTCAAAATCGCTTTCGTTATTTTAAGCGTGGAGTCCACGAGTCCACCCGGCGTATCGAGTTCGACCAATACCGCTTCAGCACCTATTTCCTCTGCTTCCCTCAAACCTTCCACTACGTCTAAGGAAGTGCCTTCTGTAATCGTCCCATCTATTTTCAGCACGTAGATTACGTTTTTACCTTCTATCTCACCTCCACCGTTTGCAACAAAAGCAAATAAGATGGATAGGAGAACGAGGCTAAGAAGAAACCCACGCAAAAGTTTAGTGTTCACCTTGAAAACCCCCTGTACTTATAAATATGCAATTCTTTTGATAAACCTTTCCTTACCAGGAAAAACTTTGGCTGGGATGGTTGATAAGTCAAACCTTTTAGAAAAAGGTTTGATCCAAAACTTTTGGTGGTTGATAAGGGGACAGTCTCTTTTTTTCTTTTGGTAAAGCTTTTCTTTTTAAGAAAAGGTTTTACATGAAATCACTCAACGCCTTCTGCTTCTCCACCACTGCAGGAAAAAGCAAATTCACATCCTTCTCCAACAGTTCCAGCCTTTGTCTCGTGTAATCCGATACGTGATACTCGTTTGCTATGCGCAGCGAGACGTCAAGATATTTTATTACACTTGCCACGTGCACAGTAGGAACTATTTTACTGCCACATTTCTTGCACTTCCCACTCAACGGTATCCGCCTGTATTTCGCATTGCATTTGCTACACCGCATAGTTTGCGAGCCAAACGCACGGAGGTTTCCTTTTATGTCACGAAGGAAATGGTTTTTTATGACCGTTTCCGCTACTTCGCACTCGTCCACCGCTCTTATCATCCTCGCCAAACTTAGTTGCGCATCCAGTTTCTCCACCATTGTACCCAGCGTCTTATACAACGAATTTAAAGGACCTGCGGCGATGTCCGTTGTCTCATGCGTGTAACCGAATCCATAAGCATCCTTCGGCTCTCCTATTCTGCTCGAGGCAGTCTCTATCGTCACCTCTTTTGGATTCTTACCCGAACAGGTCGCTTCATAAAATTCCAGTGGATATTCATTCGCAATGGAAACGTTATGCGCCTCCTTGTCCACCTCCTTTGGATTGATGAACGGAATGAGGACAAGAGGAGCGTCCATTTTGCCGCCTCTTTTCTCAGGTAGAAAGAACAAAGAGAAATTGAGCAGTGCATCCAGCAGAAGGAGGATTGAGTCTTCGTCACCGTCTGCGTTCCTCCTCTTCGCCGCGTGGAAAAAAGGATGCGCATAACAAGCCGAAGCCTTCGTGAACCCTATTATCCTGCCCAGTATTCCGGCAGAGGTATGTGGTGCGAGTCCAAGCACGAGTTGCCCTATGAGGTCTTCCTTGCTCGAAGCCTCGTAATAAGACGGTAAGCCATATAATTTAGCGAGAAGCGAGTCCAAAAATTGCGATACTTTTAGCAGATACGATGCCGCATCAACCGATATAATAACGTCCTGCTGCTTGAGCTCTACCATTTGCGTGTCGCTTTCCAACTCCTCGCCTTTTATGTCATGTGAATACCCCAGCTCCTTCGCTTTTTCCACGCTCAACCCTATCTCGCCGGGTTTGAAATGCGTTAACGGTAAATTCGTAAAATCATATCTTATCGTGCCATCCTTAAACACGACTACACCGTGCTTCGCCCTTAATATTCCCTTTCCTAAATGCTCAGCCACTTTTTGCTTTGAAATAAGACCTTTTACGCATTTCACGTCCAGTTTGTTATGAGCCCTTACAGGGCTTGCATCGTGTGACCGCGCCCCATAAGGTTCACCCAATTTTTTCAGCGTCTCCTGATAATATTCCCACAAATCAATGCTCTTTTTATCTCTGGATGCAGGTTTGACTTGCATCCTGGATCTTGCATCTTGCATCATCCCCAGACTTTGAAAGTTGGAAGCCCCGCACTTGTTGCATATACAAAAGGAGGATATAAACTCATTACCGCAGTCGTTACATCTTCTCATGCCTATCTCTACCTCTATCACTTTTTCTTTTAACGCTACCTTCAACGACCTGTTCTTTCCTCCGTATTCGCCTATGGGGAAGATAGAATGAGGAGCTGGCTGCATTTTCCTTTCTTTCGATTTCTCCGGTCTTCCCATCCGAACGCCTATTCTTGTCGGCGCTTTGTTCCTCGTTTTTAGCCGCTCTGATCCGTCCCTTCTCAAATCCTCGCTTATCCCCAAACACCCCAACAAAGCACCCGGCTCATCTATCGCTAAAAAACCTTTTTTAACCTGGTGTAGGACAAGCAAACCCTCTAAAATCGCCTTTATTCTTCCATCATCGTCGGCAGGAATGGATAGCGTTTTTTCTTCTAAAATGCCCTTTTCGCATATACAGCCCGTCAGGTATTCCTTATCCTCTTCTGTTATATCCTCCCACAGATAGGTATATGCAGGATGTAACGGCACTGCAAAGCGAGCTGCGAGTTCCATTGCTTCTGCCTGACTCGGCGTTTTCAAACGCCATTTCTTCGCTTCTTCCGCCTCGCCTCTCGCTTCCAACTCCTTTAACCACCATTCATGCGAGTATGCACCGGGCATTAACTGATGCCCTGTTTCTAAAAAATCGCCATAATCAATGAGCATCTCTCCTAAATCCACTATCTCTGCCACTTCCCCACTTACCTTACGAACCGCCTCAGCGGAATTTAACCTGACGAGGTCACCATTTTTCAATTTCACCGTCGGCCCTTCAATGGAATCAACAGGGACAACACAACCCGCTTTTCCCGGTAGTTCGGTTTTTATTTGCGTTCCCGCCGCAGTGAATCCAAGCAAAGACATTGTATCCGGGTTCAGTCCGACAGCAGCAAGTCCCGAATTACGAGCACGTCCATATCGAAGCCGAAAGGAACCTTTTGCCGATGGACGCCCAAATACGGGTCTCCCGGCTATTAAATCCGCCAAAAAATCCTTCTTTCTTTTCGCGCCCTTCGATTTTACCTGCTTTGTTAGCCATTCCCAGCCCTTGAGCTCGAGTCGGTCAACGTGCCGCTTTATCTTCGGTGCCTTCATTGCTATCCCTTCTGTAAGAACGAGCACCATTCCTCCCCTTATTTTATCCGTTGCGACCCTTTCAAGGTCTTTATAGCCGCCCACTTCTCTATCTTCCGTAGCGTCGCCATCAATACATATAGGGCAATTCTTTACTATTTCCTTTATCTCTGCATCGGTAGGCGTGTATTGCAAGCCACTTATTTGCTCATACATCGAAACTTCCAATACATACCTTCCAATCTCATCTTCGCGCGGATGATAAGCCTCAAAGCCCATTCGCCGCCTTATATAATCCGCAGCCAATACAGAGAGCGCCTGTGCAGTCCCCCCCGCACTTCTTATCGGACCGGAATAAAATATTTTTATATACTCGCTACCGTCATCGTTTCTATCCGCTTCAACTCGTGCTATTCCTTCGATAGGAGCTGCAACCACACCTTCCGTGAGAATTGCCACTGCGGTTCTAACTGCGTTCTCTACAACCTCAACCTTTTTATACCTGCCAAATTTGGCTTCTGCGAAGTCATAACCTATTCGTAACGCTATTTCCTCTCTACCGTAACCTTCTCGCTCTAATTCGCGTATCCTCGCTCCCAACCCTTTTATTCCTATGAGTGCCTCCACGCGTTCTGCAAGGTCTTTCGTTATGTTAATTTCCGGAGCCGGCGCGGGGTCAAGACCCGTTTTCCTCGCCTCCCTCGCTATTTTCAGCTCCTTCTCTAATCGGTCCTCTAAAGTTTTACGGTATATCGAAGTCGCAGCCATCTTATATCAAACTAACCTCATCTCAAAAGATATAGTTTTATCACGGGAATAATTTTTGTATTTGTATAGCTGAGATAAAAAACCACGAGATTTCACGAGATTAACACTAAAACTTTTTAGAAAAAAGTTTTATCTTTGGTAAAGGTTTCTTTCTTAAAGAAAGGTTTCTCGTGAAAATCCGTGTAATCTTGTGGTTATAAAAGGAGCTAAACAAAACCAATACATGATGCCCTCGAAGATATGCATTCTACGGATAGAAGGAACGAATTGCGAGCTGGAAACATTTCTTTCTTTTAAGCGACTGGGTGCATCGGCAGAGATTGTGCACCTGAAACAATTGATAGGAGCGGTGAAAGAGCGTGAGAGGAGAAATTTAACGGATTATGATTTGTTGGTGATACCCGGCGGATTCTCTTCCGGCGATTATATAAGGGCAGGGGCAATACTTGCGGCGAGGATTAAAGGTGCGTTAGGGAAAGAAATAGCGGATTTTACAGAAAATGGCAATCCCGTATTAGGTATATGCAATGGATTCCAGGTATTGGTGGAAATGGGGTTACTTCCTGGATTTACGCATGAAAAGACAGAGATGCAGCAGGTGGCGTTGACGACAAACGATTCCGCTCGTTTTGAATGCCGACCTGCACTTATAAAGCACGAAAGCAAGGGCAATTGTGTTTTTACTCGTGGAATAGAAGAGGGCAGCATCCTGAAGATGCCTTGCGCACATGCAGAGGGGAAGTTTTTCATTGCAGAGAAAAAGAGAGCGGAGTATATATCGCTTCTGGAGGAAAACGACCAGATTGTCTTCCGTTATGTTGACGCCGGGGGCGCTTATGCTTCCTATCCCTGGAATCCTAACGGCTCGATATATAACATCGCAGGGATATGTAACCCGGAAGGGACTATATTGGGACTGATGCCGCATCCAGAGAGGGCTTTTTATGCTTTCATGGA
>JADHYP010000088.1 GCA_016782355.1 Candidatus Syntropharchaeum sp.
GAATCTAAGCTCAATCTCACTTAATTATCCCCGAATCAATTTTACACCCATATCGAAAGCTTTAAATATAGTGTGCAATTTGAACATTACATGGCATTTATTCGCGCCCAGAAGCGCAAGACAAAAAAAGGTGTCAGAACCTACTACTATCTGGTAGAAAACAAGCGGGAAAACGGGAAGGTCAAACAAAAGGTTCTGAAATATCTTGGAACAAAACCGGGCAGAATAAGCGTAGATTTGACAGTGGAACAATGCAGGGCAATTTTAGGAAACTCTATCCTTTCTACTGCCACGTCCGAGGAACTTAAGAGAAAACTCCAGGAAACGGGCATTTGTGTTCCGGAGGGGGCAATCGAGAAGATTATTTTCAGTTTCGATGTCCCCCCAAAAACGTGTTCCCTCATACTCATCCACCACCACCTGAAAAATACGAACCCGAAGAGAAAGAATGTCCCAAATGTGGTCGAGTTTTAAGTTTTGAAAAGACACGGAAACGGCGACTCGTGACTCCCGATAAGGACACAAAAGTGGTAGAAGTAATTTTGAAATATTTCACCGCCGTGCATCTGGAGTGTCCCCCACAGATAATTTGCCACTTTCATTTCCTGCGTGCATTGGGCAACCGCCTGTTTAAGTATTATGAACGGTGTCTGAAATCAGAAAAGCACGTTGAGCAACTGGTAGAAAGATGCATAAACGCCTGGAACCGGGTTGCTATTGCGTATGACGTCCACGGGGTTTTGAAAAGATTGCATAAATCGAGTTACAGGTTGGCAAAATATGCGGAGATTCTGCAGGAACGAGAGGTTTGGTTTAAGAAAGCAAGACAGGCTTTGAGATGGAAAAATGGTCCAATTCCGCTCAGTACAAAAGTACGCTGGAGCGATGGGGAACTGAAAGCAGCCAGAAAGGGGATTGATGCCTTTTTAGAAGAAATAAGTTCGAATCGAAAAGAGGGATTAGCCTTTAAAGGTAAGAGGTCTCATCTTTTGCGTGCTTTCGGCACGATTGAGCAGACGTTTACCGAGAATCGGGAGAGGTTGTTGGCACCTAACGTTGAGGTTCAAACTCCAAAAGGAAAGAGAGTGATCAAGCTGGAGAGAACAAATAACGGTGTTGAGCAGGATTTTCGCGCTATCCGGAGGCATGGCAGAAGATTGAAGGGAAATAAGGATGTTGAGGATCTTGTTCAAAAAGAGGGGGTTGGACTTTTGCTGCTGTTGAATATGGAGGTTGATGAATATGTTAAAACGGTGTATGGTTCATGGGATACGATGGGGAAAAGGTTTGCAGAGGTTAAAAAGGAGTCTTTGGCTGATGTTGAGAAGATCCTTGATGGGTCCAACCGTTGATGGTTGTTATAGGTAGAATGGGAACAAACGACCGAAAAGCTTAAATATACCTAACGTTAGATGTGGGTAGTAAGAATATAGATTCGGGTGGGTTGTAAATATGGAATACGAAATAATTGGGGATAATCTCCAGATGGTCGTTACGAAAATATCTTCTGGAGAGATGGTCTATGGCGAGGCGGGTGCGATGATCTACATGAGCGACAACATGCAGATGAATGCAAAGGCAAAAGGTGGTTTTCTGAAGGGAATCAAGCGTAAACTTGCCGGTGAAACGTTCTTTACCTTGAGGGGTCCCGGGCACGTGATTCTGCAATCTATGACGATAGCGAACTTAGCTGCCGCGCTCAGACCTTTCATGCCTTCGGGAACATCAGGAAGGAGCGGTTCACCGCTCAGTATTGGCGGATTGCTTAGGGATTGAAATAAAAGGAAATCCCCTTTCTATTTTTCTTTTTCATATTATTAGTTTCACTTTTTGCGTTTATATAACTTTTTCTCCTTCTCCGCTAAAGTAAAAACCACGAGATTTCACGAGATGGACACAAGAAAATCAACCAATACGGTTCTAGCGTGAGGTGTCATAGGCAAGATGAAAAATTGCAAGATGCAAAAGCATTTTAAACCCCCATTAAATCTTGTTTTCTCGTGAAAATCCGTGTAATCTTGTGGTTATAAAATAAGCTAAACACCAACTATATAATTACGACGAACGATGCCTCTAACCATAACGCTAACCCTCGACCTGCACGTGCATACGAATTACTCGCATGATGGACATGACTCAATTGAAAAAATATTAAAAAGTGCGATAGCGAAAAAGCTCGATGGCGTAGCAATATGCGACCACGACACGATGGAAGGTTTTTTTGCGGCACGAAAATACGTAGTCGATAACCATCTGGATTTGATAATCATCCCGGGCATAGAAGTAACGACTTCTGAAAGTCATTTAATCGTGCTCGGCTTGGAAGAAGGATTAGAGAAGGGCTTATCGCTGGAAGAAACGATAAGAATAGCGAGACAGAAAGAGAAGAAAGGCACAGTTGTAATTATCGCACCGCATCCTTATCATCCGTTCCGCCACAGCATTGGTAACCTTTGCACGCATTCCGGCATAGATGCAATAGAAATCTTCAATTCCAGATATTTCTTCGGCGTTGCGAATAAAATAGCGAGCGGAAAGGCAACTCGAAATAACGTCACCGCAGTTGCGGGAAGCGATGCACATTCCGCGGAATGCGTTGGTCTTGCGACTATTGAAGTTGAAGTTGAAACAGAGCAAAAGCCAGAACACGAAGCGATATTGAGGATGATAAAAGAAGGAAACGTAAGGATAAAGAGTTGTAAGAGAACGCCTTTTTGGGTTTATTTCAAGCAATTATTGTGATTAAAACCTTAACTTTACCAAAAACGATTTTAAAGAAAGGTGAATTTTGGAATTGGCTTGACATTGTCAGATTAACCGCGGAGTTCACGGAGAACGCAGAGGATGTATTTAGAGGGTTAGAGGGTTATGTTTTAGGGTTACTAAAGGTGAGGGTACTAACGAATATATGAACTACATGGATATTCTTGTTTTTCTCGTGAAATAAACCCTTTCCGGGTTTGCGGGGACGTGGGCAGAGCCCACGATGTGTAATCGTGTGGTTATAAAAGGAGCTATTTTGTCTCAAACCAAAAAATCGAAAGGTTTATTATCAGGAAAAAAACGAAAAACATTTTGTTAATGACAAAGAATTTCTCTATTGATGTCAACTTCCGTTTTTTCATTCAGTATGCATGTGCAAATAGATAGATTTTCATCGTAGTTGAAAAATGGATATTCTCGATGCCTTAAACATTTCACGTTCATCCCTTCGGATGAAAGCGCTGAGGAGGGGCGCTTTATAAGTACACAAACAAATAGGAGGTGAAAAAGAAAAAATGAAGGCAAAAACGAAAGGTAAAGCGATAATAGGGATATTATTGGCAGCGATTATGCTCGCTTCTGTAATGGTAGCGATGTTGCCGACGGTAAGTGCAGAACCGCTTCCTCCAGAGTCTTACAGCGGGCTGTATAATAACATCACTCTCGTATACGACCCGTACCCTATAGAAGCAGTAGTATCTGTATTAATAGGGCAAGATATATGGTTCGTGAACGGTGTTGGTTCTGAAACCATCCGGGGTGATCCAGCTTCTGATACTGTATCGGGTGAATTCTTTACTGCGGATGCCACTGGCAAATTCGATACGTCTGCGATGACAAAGCCGGGTATATACTACGTAAATGCAACAGTATTCGGAACGAATGTAACTGCATGCTATGCAAAACTCGCAGTTTCAAATCCTGTAATGAGCTTAGACCTGAAGTCAGGTGGTAAAAGCGTATCGAGCATAACCGTGGGAACCCTGTTAGAGATAGACTTCACGAGCAACTTGAATGGTAAAGACATGGTGAGTTTGGTGATTACCGATCCTGACGGTAATACGATTAAACAAACTACTAACCCGACTCAGTATTTCGATAAGATAAATGTAAGTTACCTCACGACTCGGTACGGTGGTTTTACTGGTACTACCACAATCAACACAACTGGCTGGAAGTTGGGCACATACAAGTTCAAAGTTGCAACCAAAAAGAATTTTACCGCTAATTTAGGTGCACGGGGGTTGGAGATGAGCAGTAACGAAAAGACATTAACGGTGTTAAAGGCCGAAGTTAGTATCTCAGCGGATAAGACGAGTGTAGCCGAGTTAGAAAGAGTAATACTCACAGTAACCGGTGTCCCAGGTCATAGTATCACCATAAGCTCTTCAGATTGGTCGCGCACGACCTTCCCAGGTGGATGTAACGATAATCCCAGTACCGATATGTCTTCAGATTTTACGAAAACAATCGATGCCGATGGTAAGAGAACATTCGTCGTATACTTTAACGATACATGGTCATACACGATTACGGTGACAGATAATACTGCGATGACAACTGATACCGTAGATATATCTGTGTCAGAGAGAGCAGTCACCTTTGACGTGCCAACCACAGTGGTTGTTGGCGAGAAGTTGACGGTAAAAGGAACGGCAAACACAGGAGATTTTGTAACCGTTGCCGTGGAGGATACAACATACAGTGTACTAGAGCGGCTCGTAATAGATGAGAACGGAGAATTCAGCAAGGAGATAGATACAGGTACGGCATGCGGTGGAAAATTTGCTGTTCCCGGTTCGGTAAGATTGAAGGCATACATCGATGCAGCTATTAACGGCGATGGAATAGCTGTTCCTGCTACATGGACAGATGATGGAACCACGGTATTATTAATGACGAGGGGAGGCTTAACGGCTGAGCTATCAGCTACGAGTGTAGCGCATGAAGACGATTTCACGGTCAGCGGAACTGCAAAAGGGTCAAAGAGCATAGATATAGTAATTGTAGCACCAAAGGGTGGTGGGGGTTCGCTAATAGAACCTGGAGCGAGCACTCTGCCTGATACTAACATTTACCATGCCTCAACATCTGTTTCGGAAATAGACGACACGTTCTCAAAGAGGGTCACTGTTGGAGCCAACGTTGACAACGGAAGTTATCTCGTTGTAGCACTTAGCAAAGGAAGCGATGACAAATATGGGCTGAACCATGACAACCTTACTGCGGCTTTAGCTGGTTATACGCTTACAGCCAAAACACAGGAGCAGATTTTGATTATAATAGAGGATGCAACGTTTGGTGCCGCAGGTAGCGATGACCTCTATTGGGTGGGTTACATAAATGTAGGATCGGCATTTCTGACGCTAAATCCAATTGCAAGTGTAGCATCAGGGGAACCGCTAATTGTAACCGGGACTACCAACAGAAAGGAAGGATTTGCAATCCTCGTTACGGTTAAGGGACCGGTACATCTCACACCACAAACTGTCACAATAACAAAGGGCACGTTCAGCGCAACCTTTGATACAACAGACGCTCCTGCGGGCACATACACGGTAAAAGCAGACGATGGCGATGGGCATACGGACACAAAAACAGTAGAAATACTACCAGCACTTACACCTACGTCAATGCGTCTCCATGAACATTGGAACTTCATTTCAGTGCCGAAAAAGCTTACAGCGGGAAACGACACTTTCGAGCAAGTTTTTGATACGGTTAACACTTCCGGGAGCTCTATTTTCTATTATAACATAACAGAAGGCTGGAGAGCAGTAACTGCAACAGAAGAAGTCAAACCACTCAGGGGCTACTGGATTTACTCAGCCAATGATACCGTACTGAATTTAACTTACGACACTTATCCTCTCAGGACGCCACCGACAAGACCGCTATACAAAGGCTGGAATGCAATTGGGTTCTCTGATATAACAGCAGCGGCAACGAATTCCGCTTTAACTTCAATCGAGAAAAGCTGGGCGTATTTACTTGGTTTTAACGCCGCTACACAAGAATACGAATCGGGAATAATAAACAACGATGAAACG
>JADHYP010000089.1 GCA_016782355.1 Candidatus Syntropharchaeum sp.
ATCCGCTTATCCAAAAAGCGATTAGGGTGAAAAGCGAAGGCTAAAAATTATGGTATCATAAAACCGGAGATACTTTCGGAACTACTGTAAACACTGCTAATATTATTTCTCTTCCACTAACCCTGTTTATTATTTTAAAGGTGAAAAGCGGAGCATTTTTTTGAAAGACCTTTTTTCATTTTTCATTTTGCAATTACTCAGGGACTAAGCCACCCGTGTATAAACATAGCGATTAAATACAAAGCGAAGAAGAGAAGCACCAGCAGCACCCCGGTCCCTATGCTCATTCGTTCCATTGGTTCTTCTACTGGTCGCATCTTTACCTCCTCCAGATCTCGCTCGTAATGCTTATAGACCGGTTGTATTACCAAGTTGAAAACGAAAACAAAAGGTTTCAACAGCGCTACACCTATCATGTCCATCATCATCCTCGTTCCTCGCAGTGGATTCTTGCTGAACCTGACGAAAAAATCCGCTATTCTCAACACTATTTTCTCCACCGCAATCGCAAAACTCACTATTGGGCTTTCGCATAGCCAAATAAATCCTCTACCTGCCTTTCTATACAGATAATCTACGTCATACGTTATTTTCTCGTGCGGTGCAAAGTATCCTATCATGAAGAACAGAAAAACAGTCATCAGCACCAACTCTACTACCCCCAATGTGTGCGCTCCTGCGTATGCGTGGTAATGTAACGCGGTCTCCTTGAAAGGCAGTATCCCGTAAAGCAACTTTGGGAATAACCCGATAGCAACGCAAAGGAAAGCGGTAACGCACATCGGAACGAGCATTGGTAACGGCGCTTCCTTCGCTTCTATCTCCTCATTTTTACTGAAAAAGGCAAAATAAGTGAGTTTTATAAATGATATAAGCGTGCCTACCGAGCCCAACGTCAAAGCGAGTACAAGAAGATGCATCCCTTCCAATTCCGCTGCGTGAATTACCATCCCTTTGCTCACATATCCATTAAAGCCTATAACGCCGGAGATGGAAAGAGCCGCTATCACGCACGTTATCATCGTTATCGGCATCTTCCTCGCCAGCCCTCCGAGTTCCGTGAGGTTGTTTTTCCCCGTTCTGTATATCACCGCGCCCATGCACATAAACAGCGTCGTCTTGAACAGCAGATTGTTGAATAGGTGTGCAAATGCTCCGTTTATCGCCATTTCTTGCGCCTCCGTAGCAATAACCCCTAATCCTATAACGCCCATTCCCACTCCTGCCACCATATAGCCCAACTGACTCACAATGTGATAAGAGAGGAGTTTTCTCACGTCGTTCTGCAATATCGCAAATATAACGCCGTAAAGGCACATCGCGCCGCCGATGAATGCTACCGCTTCTACACCCGAGAAAGTCCTCGCAAGCACGTATATACCCGTCTTTGTCGTGAATATGGACAGAAAAATAGTGCCTGCTATGGTTGCCTTTGGATACGAATCCGGCAGCCATGTATGAAGCGGTATAAATGCTGCGTTTACTCCTATCCCTGTAAGCAGAAGGAGGTATCCTATACCGGGCTTTACGGATTCTACCGCTATGGCTCCCGTGTTCATATAATGTATTATTATCCCGCCGAGAAGAGCACAACCACCAAACAGGTGAAACAGAATATATCGCATCCCCGAATCTCTCGCCCTCTTCGACCCTTCATACCATATCAAACCAAGGGAAGAGAAAGCCATCATCTCCCAGAAGATATATAAAGTGAAGAAATCACCGGCAAATACCGCGCCTAAAGCGCTTCCCATATACAGCAATGCACATATATGATGGCCATTCTCTTTTACGGTGGATAGAGAGTATATTATCGCCCCGCCTCCCGCTATGGCAAATATGTAGCCCATTATCTGGCTCAATCTATCTACCTGCAGGAATATCAGTCCAAATCCGGAAACGGAAAAAGACCAGGCCGTTTGTGGTTCTCTTAAAAACGCCACGCTTATCAAACCAAGCGCAGCCAGGATGACGAGGTAGAAATCCCTCACTCTACCTTTCCCGAAGAGCGGTATTAACGCTGCTCCAAAGATGAATATAAAACCCGGGGGTATGTTCGGCACACTGCTTATATCAATCATCCTGCTTCCCTTCCTTTTGTATTAACGACAATATCTTCGCCATTACCATGAAAAGTCCAACTCCTATCGCACCGTATAGAAAGCCTATAAAATACTCCGAAGGTCCCACAAACACAAATACCGCTGATACTCCTAATACCACACACACCATCATTATTAGCAACCCTTTCAGCACTTTTTTATTCACCTTTCTTCTCCTTCATCCCCCCTTCCGATGGCTTCATTACAAATTTTATATCGTATATAAATATAACCATTTTTTAATTTAATCTGACATTTCGATTTTTAAAGTATATTTTAACTGAACACATACCTTAAGTAAAAAGAAAGAAGAGGTGAAAGAAGAAGCGATGGCGGCGGAATTAATGTTAGAAGTTAGGGATGTAATGACCTATCCGGCTATCTCTGAAGATGAAGACGCTTCGGCTGCTATAATATCGAAGGACATGAAATTGTCGAGAATAGGGTGTGTGGTCATAACGAAAGAAGATAAACCCGTAGGGATAATCACTGACCGTGACATAGTGGTAAAGGTTATAATGGAGGATAGAAACCCGGGTGAGGTAAAAGCGAAAGAAATAATGTCCTCCCCTTTGGTGACCATCGAGGCAGATGCATCTCTTAAGGGTGCATGCAAACTCCTTGCTGAGAAGGGCATAAGAAGACTGCCTGTGACTGAGGGTGATGAGCTCGTGGGCGTTGTAAGTGTTAGAAATATACTGACAGGAGAGCCGGAGCATATAAGAAAATATTTATTTTAGCTTTTGCACTTTGCAATTTCCATTTTTCAGCAAAAATCGAAAGTTATTAATACTCTAAAACCTTAGTAAACGTAAGGAGGTGATGTAAAAAAATGTTGTTCATAACGTGCGTGAGGGTCAATCCAGGCATGGTGGAGGGCGCGAGAAAATTCGGTGACCGGCTACTTAAAGAGCCACCCAGGGGCGTCAAGTTCCTGCAGGTTTATCATACGCTGGGCAGGTATGATGCGATATGGATTTACGAGGCGGAGGACGCGAAAGTGATTGAAGATTTCCTTCATCAAAGCCGTGAAGTCTCAACAACCGAAACCTGGGTTGCATTTGCAAGGGAGATGTAAAAGGAGAGAGTCTGCCGTTGGCAGCCCCTTCCCTTTTTATTTTTTAGTCCTATTGGCTATTGGCTATTCTCTATTTCCCTATTGGCGATCACACCCATAGCACCCCATGCGTCAGATAGACAATCAAATAGAGCGTGAGCAGCACGAGTGCCAGCAGCACGCCTGTTCCTATCGCCACTCTCGGCACTTCTCCCGGATACCGCTTCTTGAGCTCCTCCAAATCCCGCTCGTATCGCATATACGCGGGATTGAAAGGTCTCGTTACCACTGCACCGATCATAGCCACCATTATTTTTGACGCCGCCGTTGGATTCTTGCTGAACCATACGAAAGAATCGGCAATTCTCTGCAATCCTGTATCAATGAAATTCGCAACTGTCACTAACGGTTGCTCGCAGAACCATATAAACCCTCTTCCCGCCTTCCTGTAAATGTAATCTATATCACTCGTTATTCTCTCGTGCGGCGAAAATACGTATTGCAGCGTGAAGAACCCCACTGCCGTCATCATCAATAACTCCAGCGTGCCTATCGTATGTCCAAGTGCGTATGCCTGGTAGTGGACAACTTCATACGGAAGTATTCCATAGAGTAATTCCGGATACACTCCGATGGCAACGCAAAGAAAAGCCGTAACGCTCATCGCGATTAGCATGGGCAGCGGCACTTCCTTCGCCTCTATCTCGTCGTTTCGCTTGAAAAACGTGAAATAAGTGAGTTTTAAGAAAGACAGGAAAGTGCCCACCGAACCCAGGATCAAAGCAACTGCAAGGATGTGCATTCCTTCCAGTTCCGCAGCGTGGATTACCATTCCTTTGCTTACGTATCCATTAAAGCCCGGCACGCCGGAAATGGAAAACGCTGCTATCATGCACGTTATCATCGTTATCGGCATCTTCTTCGCCAGTCCTCCAAGTTCCGTAAGGTTATTCTTCCCCGTCGCATATATCACTGCACCCATGCACATAAACAGCAGTGCCTTATACAAAATGTGATTGAAAACGTGTGCGATTCCCCCGTTTATTCCTATATACGTGCCTATTCCTATCCCAGCTACCATGTAGCCTACCTGGCTCACGATGTGATAAGAAAGAAGTTTTCTCACGTCGTTCTGCAGCAGTGCGAATATAACGCCATAGAGGCACATCACCCCGCCCATGTATGCTACCGCTTCTACACCCGGGAAAGTCCTTGCAAGCACATATACACCCGTCTTTGTCGTAAATACGCACATAAATACGGCACCCGCTATCGTTGCCTTTGGATATGAATCCGGTAGCCACGTATGTAGTGGTATGAATGCGGTGTTCACTCCTATTCCTATAAGCAAAAGCACGTATCCTATACCAAGTTCTACCGGTCCTACTGCGATAGAACCCGTATTCATGTAATGTATTATTATTCCACCAAGAAGAGCGCAGCCACCAAGCAGGTGAAACAGAATATATCGCATCCCCGCATTTGTTGACCTCTCGGTCCGGCTGTACCATATCAAACCAAGAGAGGAGAACGCCATTATCTCCCAGAAGATATACAAAGTGAAGAAGTCGCCGGCAAAGACCGCACCCAACGCACTTCCCAGATATAGCAAGCCACATACAAGCTCTCCATTCTCTTTTACTATATTTACCGAGTATAATATCGCAGCACCGCCTATCAGAGCAAATATATAGCCCATTATAAGGCTCAAACTATCGGCATGCAAGAACGTCAGCTCAAATCCCGGTAGAACGGAAAATCCCCAACTGGTCTGTGGTCTTATCAAAGCCACACCGATTAACCCAAGCGCAGCTAAGACGATAAGATATATATTCCTCGCCTTTCCCTTTCCGAGCAAGGGTAATAAGGCTGCCCCTGCGAAATAAATAAGTGCAGGGGGTAGATTTGGTATTCCGCCTATATCAACCATTCTGCTATCTATCCCTCCTTTTCCCTTTTTAGGCTTCCTGCATGCTCTCTATCAACGATTTACCGCGTTCGGAAAGCCGATAGTATGTCTCATCTCCACGCTCTATCTTCTCCACAACCCCTTGTTTGAGAAGTGATTTTGCCACATCAAACCTGCCCGTCCCTATCAACCCTTTAAGAATATTTTTTGGATCTATCCCGGTGTTCCTGGCAATCTCCGCAGGATACGAAACCTCCGGATAATTATTATACAAATACATCAGGATCTCACTTCGCACTCTGCTCTTTCTAAGAGACCGGGATACATCCTCAAATCCTGCTTTGCTACCTCTATCAAACATTTTGTTATCCCTCCTTTTCCTTTTTTTCCCTTTACTAAATCCACATCGCACCGTACGTCATGGACATGAGCGCGTACGCTGCGCTAAAAGCTATCGAATACAACATCGCAGTCCCTATCGCTAACGTTCTGGTATCCTCTAAGTAGCCGCTCTTTTCTAATTCCAGCACGTGGCGCACTGGATTAGAATGCGTCACTGTCGCACCTGCCTCATCTATCAATACCCGGGTTGCAAGCCCCGGGTTCCTACCAAAACATATCCACGAGCCCAGGATTCCATTTATTCCTATTTCCATTTTTTTCTTCTTCCCCTCCTTTTTTTTATCCCCTTTTTTCTCCCTCGTCTCCACATACACATGT
>JADHYP010000090.1 GCA_016782355.1 Candidatus Syntropharchaeum sp.
GGAAGGCTCAGTTGGGAATTTCAAAGTGAAGGTAAAGCGGAAGCCGAGATACGTAGAGGAGGCGCTATGCAACGGATGCATGATGTGTGAAGATGCTTGCAGACTAAATAACAGGTTTCCAAACGAATTTGATTTAGGACTGATGAAGAGAGCACCGATATATAGACCTTTTCCTTTTGCAATTCCCGCTGTTTATACCATTGATGCAGAGACTTGTTTGATGGTAAAGAAGGGAAAATGTGGAAAAGCAACGCTTGAAAGCACGAGAGAAGCAAGGGGAAAGAAAGAGAGAGGAGAGGAAGTATCCAAAGATGAAGCTCCTCCCTGTGTTCTGGTATGTGGTCCAAATTGCATAAATCATGATATGACGGAAGAGATAGTGGAGTTGAATGTGGGAGCAATTATAGTTGCAACGGGGTGGGACATCATGGACTCGACGGCTATGCCGGAATATAAGTATGGTGTATATCCAAACGTAATTCACGGATTGGAGTTTGAACGCTATTCTTCAGCCAGTGGTCCAACGTCCGGGAAGATAACGGTGGCTGGTATGCCAGAGCCGAAGGATGCGGTTTTCTTGTCCTGCGTTGGCTCAAGGAACAAACAGACAGGGTTTGAATACTGCTCTCGCGTATGCTGTATGTATTTGGCGAAGCAGGCGCATTTGCTCGAGGAGAAGGTTCATGGGTGTAAGATAACAGTGCTATATCAAGACGTAAGGGCATTCGGTAAAGGATTCGAGGAATTTTATGACCGCGTGAAGGGAGAGGGGGTTACTTACCGGAGGGGACTTGCAGCCGAGGTATACAAAAAACCAGGCAGTGATAGGGTCATAGTGAGAGCGGAAGATACGATGCTTGGCGAGCCTTTTGAACTCGAAGCGGACATTGTAGTGCTTGGAATAGGTCTGAAACCGAGTGAAGGCACAGATAAGTTACTGGAAATGCTTGGTGTCGCACAAACTTCGGACAATTTTGCAAAAGAGGCACATCCAAAGCTCAGACCGGTTGATACGGACGTAGAAGGCGTTTTTGTTACCGGATGCGCTCAAGGTCCGAAGGATATACCGGACAGCGTAGCACAGGGAAAAGCAGCAGCAGCAGCTCTTCTTGCTTATTTAGCCAGGGGTAAAGCGAAAATAAGACCTTCAGTAACAGAGATGGAAGAAGAAGTGTGCATAGGGTATAAGTCATTAAGGCAAATGGCTGAGAAAATAGGAGCTTAGATTAGATGAGGTGGTGAAAAAAAGATGGGAGAAGAAGAATACGATTATACAAAAATCCCCGCGGAGGGATATGTTGAGGGTGTGGCGGCTGGAGCACCGGAGGACGCACCCAGGATCGGCGTTTACGTCTGCCACTGCGGAATAAACATAAGGATGGTATTGAATGTAGATGAGCTTATGAGATATGCGGCGGCATTGCCAAACGTCGTTCTTGCACGGCACTATATATTTGTGTGTTCGGACCCGGGGCAAGAGCTGATAAGAAAAGACATTGCAGAGGGTAGAGTGAACAGAGTGATAGTAGCTTCTTGTTCGCCGAGGATGCACGAGCCCACTTTCAGAAAGACCTGTTCGGACTCGGGACTGAACCCTTTTTACTACGAAATGACGAACATAAGGGAACATTGTAGCTGGCCACACGTGGATTATCCGGAAGAAGCGCTTGAGAAGTCGAAGGAATTGATAAGAAGTTCGGTTGCGCGAAGTTCGTTATTGGAGTCAATAGATGAGAAGGAAGTGGATGTCACTCCGGAAGTGCTGGTGATAGGGGGTGGGATAACCGGGATGTATGCTGCGCTGGATATCGCAAATGGTGGCTATAAGGTGCATCTGGTAGAGAAGAATCCATCTATTGGCGGGCACGCAGCACAATTAGACAGCACTTTCCCCACACTCGAGCGTTCGACATCTATCCTGACGCCGAGAATGATAGACGTTGGAGCACATCCGAACGTAAATCTGATGACATATTCAGAGGTTGAAGATATAGAAGGCTACGTGGGTAATTATAAAGCGAAAGTGAAGAGGAAGCCGAGATATGTGGATGAAGCGAAATGCACGGGATGTGGCTTATGTGTGGAAGCATGCCCGGTGAAAGATATACCAGACGAATTCAATGAAGAGTTGAGTAAGAGAAGCGCCATTTACATACCTTTCCCGTATGCAGTTCCGCCCGTTTATACCGTTGATGCGGAACACTGTTCGTTGCTAAAAGAGGGGAAGTGTGGTGATGCAACGCTTGAAGGCGTTAAGGAAGGTAAAGAACGTCCACCGTGCATGGCGGCATGCAGTCCGGGAGCGATAGATTTCGGGCAAGGCGAGGAGACGGTAGAGTTGGACGTAGGAACGATTATAGTAGCAACCGGGTATGACATCGTGGACCCGAGAGTGTCGGAAGAATACAAGTATGGTGTATATCCAAACGTGATTACGGGCTTAGAGTTCGAGCGGTTGGCATCGCCGAGTGGTCCCACGGGCGGAAAGATTGTAGTAAACGGAAAAGAGCCGGAAGACGTTGTTTTTATAAGCTGTGTCGGGTCGAGGAATAAGCAAGTGGGGAATGAATACTGTTCCCGTGTATGCTGCATGTACATAGCAAAACAGGCGCATCGGGTAAGGGAGAAACTGCCGGATGCGAACGTAAAAGTGTGCTTCCAGGATATAAGAGCGTTTGGGAAAGGGTTTGAGGAGTTTTACGGTGATGTGAAGGCGGAGGGAGTTATGTACTTAAGAGGGCTCCCGGGTGAGATATACAAGAAACCGGGCAGTGATAGAGTGGTGGTGCGTGGAGAGAATACGCTGCTTGGCGAGCCGTATGAGGTGGAAGCCGACCTTGTGGTGCTCGGCGTGGGATTGAAACCCAATAAAGACGTGGAGAGCATAGTAAGTATGCTAAAACTTTCTAAATCCACTGACGGGTTCCTGGCAGAGGCACATCCCAAGCTCAGACCGGTTGATACGGCAACAGATGGCGTATATATTGCAGGATGCTGTGCAAGTCCAAAGGATATAACAGATAGCATAGCGCAGGGAAAAGCGGCTGCGGCTGGGTCTCTCGTCTATTTAATCACGAGTAAGGCAAAAATAGAACCTGCGATAGCGCAGATAAGCGAGGAGATTTGCATAGGCTGCGGAAGTTGTGCAGAGATTTGTCCGTATGGTGCGCTTACTCTTGACGAGGTGAGGCAAGTAATGACGGTAAACGAAGCCGTGTGTAAAGGCTGTGGCGGTTGTAATTCAATATGTCCTTCGGGAGCCGCGACAATGAAGCATTTCCGCGACAGGCAGGTATATGCGCAGATAGAGGCGTTGACGGAGATAGGATTGCGAATGCCAGTTGAGATTGCGGGTGCTGAACCAGCAGTCACAACCGCAGAAGCAGGCGAAGGCGAAAGTGTGTAAGTGGAGCAGAGCGTGGAGTAGAGAGATTTTTCTCTCTCTTATTCTCCTTTTTTCTTAAAATTTGGTTTTCGTAATAATTCTTTTTATCGAGAAAACCCGCCTCACCACCTCTAAATTCGTAAGTATTGCCAGTAACAACAGCATAACCAAGACCTGATTCAGAAATGCACCTATCATAATCATAAACACCCGCATATCTCTTCTTATTGGTATTCCTCTACCTCCGCCGGGTCTCTCAAACACTCCTTCATACCTCGCATTCGTATAACTTATCATAAACGAGCCAATAAGTGCAAACAAACCAATAATCCACACTGATATACCACCATGCAGCATCCAATAACCAAAAATCAATCCTAAAATCATTATTCCATCTGCATATCTATCCAGAATGGAGTCAACAAAAGCTCCATAATCGGTAGTTAAAAACTTCAACCTCGCTACCTCGCCATCACATCCATCAATAATCGAAGAAGCTTGTGCTAATATCCCGCCAATGACGAGATATTTGTGTTCACCGAGTAAGAAGAAAGCCGCAGACGCCAAAGCCATGATAAAACTGATAATGGTTATTTGGGTAGGTGTCAAATTTGTGTTCACAATCCTTGCGGTTATTCGCTTTGATATCTTTCGGTTTATACATTTCGAAATGATGCCGTCGGTTGGCTTTTCAAGCGACTTCAGCATTTTATTCTTCGCATATTCTAAACTCTCTTGCGTATCTATATCACACCAAAACCTCCTGCCGCCAATGTCAAAAACCTCAAGTTTATCGCAGTCAATCAAGCATTGAACCGCATCTGACAACTCATACTTTCCTTTTCCTATTTCCGCTTCCAACGCATCGAGCATCTCTGCTGTGCAATAGAAGATACCACAATCAACAGCGTTGTAATTTTTTATCCCTTTTCCTATTGCATTTGGCTTATTCCTTTCCAACAGTATTTTCGTAGCATCTTCCAAATCAAACACGTTTTCAGGCTCGTCCACGCATAAAACACATTTACGTTCTCTATTCTTTGCATATTCCAGCAGTTCTTTTAAGATGCTCGAATCGAATACATGGTCGCACATCAAAAGAACGAAATCTTCTTCTTTCAGCGTTTCTCTCGCCTTCAACACCGATAGTCCATTCCCCTTCTCCCATTCTTCATTCTCGACAAAATCTATATTCAGACCTAAACGATTCTGCTTCTCTTCCACATATTTTACAACTTCTTCGCTTCTATACCCTACGACAATCACGAAATCGTATATTCCGCTTTCTTTTGCCGAAAGAATCGCTCTTTCGAGAAGCGAAAGCCCAAGCAAAGGAATTAGAGGTTTTGGTTTTGCATTTAATTTGCTCTTTCCTTTCGATAGTCTCTCTCCTTTACCGGCTGCTAATATTACCGCTTTCATTTATTCATCCTCTCCATCACCTCTTCCTTATAAGGAACACCTTCTACACCCACCGTCTCAACGACAAAAGAAGCAGCGCAAGATGCAAATATCGCCGATTCAACCGCATCTTTCGTCTCATAATACCTCAACAAGAACGCAGCGCCAAAAACATCCCCGGCGCCAGTAGCATCCACCTCTTCTCTTTCAAAAGCAGGTATGTGTTCATGACGCTTTCCCCTATTTGATACGCTAACCGAATGCCTTTTAAGTAATCGCATTCTTCAAAATCCTTCCCCACGCTTGTGGCAATTGCAGAAGCGACGCAAAAATTCCTTGCCAATATTGCTGAATATGCCGAAGCACCACCGATTATAACGCCTTTTCTAAAGAAAGGTTTATCATGAGTTATAAAACCTAAAGAGAAAAAAATGGGTGTGGGGATTTAGCCTGTAACTCTTATTTCTCCAAAACTATCTTCAATTACTTCCCCTTCTCCTCTTATAAATCGCTCCAGAAGTTCTCTCGCCATTTCGTCGGGATACTGTACCGGCGGATGCTTCATCGTATATGCAGATATTTCTATTAACGGTCCTGCAATTCCTCTATCCAACGCAAGCTTGCAGCTCGCGTAGCGAGAAGTGATGTACGTTTACTCTCCGTTAATTTCATTCACATCTATTGACCTAGATTTTGCCCATAAATTTGAAAAATAGGATAGATTTCTCTCAAAACTATCTTGGTCGCTTATCAAAGAACGTTCAGCGAGAAATTGTCCACCTTCATACCCACGAGTGCCTGGTGAGAGGGGATAGTAATTAATTAGCATTCGGCTTTTGTATGGCTCTTGCTCTGAAGCGTCTATGATCAAAAGGGCGCGTGTGGGTTCAGTATTATACAGTTTCAATTCTATTTTACCGTGATCTTCTGCAATCTGGGATATGTCTTTTATGATTTTTATGGAAGCTATCCACTCACTTTTTAACCGCCCGACAATATCCC
>JADHYP010000091.1 GCA_016782355.1 Candidatus Syntropharchaeum sp.
CGCAGGCACCGGCGGGCACACCGAACATGTAAGAATATGGAACGATACGTGGATAGGTAAAGAAGCCCATTGGAAAGGCTACAAAGACGACTGGCATAACATAACCTTTGACGAACCCTTCACGCTATTCGCTGAAAAAACATACAACTATGAAATAAGAACAGGCTCTTATCCACAGATAATCCACAAGCCGGAACACACCACTTTGGATGGCTCGTTCATCAATTGCACCAACTTCATTGATGCCAATGGGAAAGAATACACCAACTGGATACCTGCGATTAGGTTGTGGTCATGATAAACTTTTTTGCAAGCAAAAACCTTTACTAATAAACCCTTTTAGAAAAAGCGTTTACGGAAAAACCTGTTTCTTTGATCAAACTTTCTTTTCAAAAGAAAGTTTGTGTCAACTCCTCCACTATCCCCTCGGCTATCAGCTTTTTCGCTCCTTTCACATGCTTTATGTCCACGTCCTTCGCACCCTCTCTTATTATATATACCTCATTCTCCTCGGTCCCCATCCCACCTTTGCCAACGTCATTCGCAACTACCATCGCGAGGTTATATTCCTCCATCTTTTCCCTCGCCCTTCTTATCAGTTCCCCCCCTGAAACGTTCGTTTCTGCTTTAAACCCCACGATAACAAGTTCGGGGAATTCAGTCCTCACCTCTTCTATCAATTTCACGGTGGGAACGAGATGCAAATGGAAATCACCACCAGAGGAGATTTTTGCTTCTGACGGCTCAACAGTGAAATCCGAGATGGCGGCGGCAGAAATAAGCACGTCATATCCACTGCGAAGCTCATTCACGCATGCATCAATCATTTCACGTGCAGTCTCCACCCTGAGTTCTTTTATTCCCATCAAATTCAGCGCTTTGCTGTGTATGAGCGTGACCTCGGCACCCTGTTTATACGCTTCCTTCGCCAGTTCAATCCCGGTCCGACCGGAACTTCGGTTTGTTAATACCCTTATAGGGTCTATCCGCTCGATGGTAGGACCGCCAGTAATGAGGATGCGTTTTCCAGCAAGCTTTTTCGGCGAAAGCATACGCTCAATGGTAAGAATTATGTCTTCAATCGAGACGATTTTCGCAAGCCCTTCTTCAAATCTAGGTCCTATAACGGTTACTCCGAGCATTCTCAGCTTCTCAAGGTTCTCTATCAGAACCGGGCTCTTATATATGGTCTCGTGCATTGCCGGCACCATTATAATAGGAATTCCAGAGCCGAAGGCAGTAGTTGCAAATGCAGTCACGGTCGTATCTGATACGCCGCCGGCTATTTTGTTTATCGAGTTTGCCGTACACGGCGCGATGATAAAAAGGTCTGCGGAACCCTCCATCCCTAAAAACTCCACGTGTTCTATATTCCCCATCAATTTCGTTATCACGTCGTGCCCCGTGGCATAATGGAGCGTATATGGATGAATTATTTCCGTTGCCGCTTCACTCATCACGCCATATACGTCTGCACCATGTCTTATCAATTCACGTGTGAGTTCTACGGTTTTAACTGCCGCGATAGAGCCAGTAACACCTAAGACGACCTTCTTCCCTAACAAAGAATGGCTTTTTGTCCCTTTAATCCTCAGGGTTGGATGTGGACCCCTTTCTCTCTCTGGCATAATGGACCGGTCGGGATTTGAACCCGAGGCCTCTCGCACGCCAAGCGAGTGATCTTCCAACTGATCTACCGGCCCTAACAGATATTCCCCGATGCGTCCTCTATTATTCTCTCGCAATAAAAGCACCTGAACTGAGGCGGATTCACACTCACCGTAACGAACTTAGACATAACCGGCTCCTTCTCCACATTGGATATGCAATTAGGATTCGCACATCTTATAATGCCCTCTATTGACTCCGGAAGGTAAACCTTATGCTTTCCTGTTACTTCGGAATCCTGTATTATGTTTATCGTTGCGTTTGGTGCAATCAAAGCGATTTTATCCACTTCCTCAGGCTTTAGCTCCCGGTCTTCCACTTTTACTATGTCCTTCCTGCCCATCTTTTTGCTCCTCACATTTATTACAACGCTTACAACCGCATCCGTCCTTCCGTTTATCTCTAATATTTTCAACACGTTCAGCGCCTGCCCTGCTGTAATGTGGTCAATAACCGTTCCGTTTTTGATCGGCACTATTTTTAGTTCTTTCTTCATCTTAATTTAATGGGGCCGCCGAGATTCGAACTCGGGACAACTCGGTCTTCAGCCGAGCGCTCTCCCGGTCTGAGCTACGGCCCCTCTTCTACCTATGTTCTATATCTTTTTCTCAATTTATAAATATTTCCGCATTGTTTTTATATTTTATAATGGAAGAAGAGCTAAAAAAAGCGATAGATTTTGTAGTATCGAAAAATGCGAAATACGCCGATGTCCGCCTGGAAAAGGGTTATGCAACGGTTATCGAGCTAAGAGACGATGTCCTCAGAGAGATGAGCTATGGTATAGACCAGGGCATAGGCGTAAGAGTCCTGTATAAAAACTCGTGGGGGTTCTCCTCCTCTAATGACGTCTCAAAACCCAATCTGAAAGATACCTTTGAAGACGCTTTGAACATCAGTAGAGCGTTATCGCTATCAGAATCGGATAAGAAAGCGGAAGCCGTAAAAATAGCGGACGCTGGGCAGGGAAGCGATTATTTCAAGCGGAAGCCGAAAATAAATCCCGAAGACGTCGGCATAGAAGAGAAGAAGCGGCTGGTTAAAGAAGCGTATAAAGCGGCAAGGAAACACTCTCCATACATAAAAACCGTTTCTATCTTATATCTGGATGGTTACGAGGAGAAGGTATATGCGAATTCCGACGGAAGGTATATCGTAATGGAGACGCCGGCGGTTTTTATGCGTGTGCGTGCAGTAGCGAGAAAGGGGAACGTCTTGCAAGAAGGAGTGGAGAGCATAGGAGCAGTGGCGGGTTTTGAAGTCATAGAAGAGGAGAACCCCGAGGTCGTGGGCGTAAAGGCTGCGGATAAAGCTGTCAGGCTGCTCGATGCTGAACTGCCACCTGCCGGTGAGCTCCCGGTGATAATGGACAACAAACTTACCGGCGTTTTTATGCACGAAGCGCTTGGGCATTCCGCAGAAGCCGACCACGTTTTATATGGCGAATCAATACTAAAGGGTAAATTGGGAGATGAGATAGCCTACGAAGGTCTAACGGTTGCTGACGACCCGACCATCGAGAACTCGCACGGATATTATAAATATGACGATGAAGGAATGGAGTCAAAAAGAACGGAGATAATAAAAAACGGCGTTTTGGTCTCTTACTTGCATACGAGGGAAACCGCAGGCAGGTTAGAAGCAGTGCCAACCTCGAATGCGCGCGCTGCTGATTATTCTGAAGTTCCGCTGGTCAGGATGAGCAATACGGTAATTGAGGAAGGGGGCTGGAATTTTGAAGAAATGCGAGAGGATATGCCATTTGGAATCTATGCTAAGGGTATGCGTGGAGGGCAGGTAGATACGGTAAGGGGTGAATTTCAGTTCAGCGCAGAGGAGGCGTTCCTGATAGAAAAGGGCGTGCTTTCAAAACGGCTGAAAAACGTTTCTCTTTCCGGCAGGACCTTAGACGTATTGAAAAACATAGATGCCGTAGGGAACGATAAAAAGCGAGGGACAATAGGTTTTTGCGGTAAGGATGGTCAAGAAGTCCCTGTTTCCGAATACGCACCGCACGTCCGCGTGAAGAAGATATTGGTCGGTGGGGCGGTATCTGCACAAAATTCGGTGTGATTATCCGCCCCCCCCTTGTATATACATTCATCCTTTCGCCCCTCACGAACCCAATAATACACAACCCGGTCTTCTCCGCGATTTCAATCGCCAAACTCGTTGTAGCACCTCTCGATGCGACGACCGGAATATTTGCTACCGAACACTTCAATGCCATTTCTGACGATATCCGACCTGTGCAAGCCACAAAAGTATCTTCAAAATCTATATTCTCCGTCAATCCGTAGCCTATCACCTTATCGAGCGCATTATGCCTCCCTATGTCCTCGGATATGCATATCCTGCTTTCCTTATCGAATAATCCAACCACGTGCACCCCGCCTGTAATTCTGTGCAGGTCAGAGCCCGAAATGGATTTTACAGCTTCAAACACCTCGTACGCATCTATTTTCAAATCAGAACTTACCTCCGGGAGTTTCGATTCATCTAAGAACGAAGTCCCGCCACCGCATCCACTAACGATGAGTTTTCTTGCCGTCAATACCTTTAGCGGACTGCTTATTATCACGTTTGCGATACTCTCCTCTATCTGTAAGGATTCCAGTTCTTCAACGTCTCGTATAATACCTTCAGAGAATAGATGCCCTATGACGAACTCCTTCTTCATTTGCGGGCTTATCATCGTGGTTACGAAGTGCCTTCCGTTAACGAAAATTGATAAGGGTTCTTCTTTTACGACCCCATGCTTCGACTCAACAAAGTCGTCATCGTGGAACTTCGTGCATTTTACCTCTTTTAGCATCTAAACCACCCCTGTAATCTCCTCAACCGTCTGCAAAAATTTATTTACCTCCACTTCCGTATTGTATAAATACAGCGAAGCCCTTACCGTCCCCTCCAAGCCCAGATATTTCAGCAGTGGCATGCAGCAATGATGTCCCGACCGAACCATTATATCGGAAGCTTCGTCGAGCATAAGTGCAACGTCGTGTGGATTTACGCCTTCTATATTAAAAGATACCACGCCTATCCTATCCTTTAGATTCGTAGAGCCATATACATGCACGTTTTCAATTTCCGACAGCCCTTCCAAAAGCTTCCTTGTCAATTTCGATTCATGCGACTTCAGCTCAGCCATACCGGCTTCATTCAAATAATCTACCGCCCTCCCAAGCCCGATACAGCCTGCGATATTTGGTGTCCCTGCTTCAAATCGCTCGTAGCCAACAGCCAATTTGTAATTGTCCTGCGATACGTCTTCTATCATTCCACCACCAAAAAAGCTCGGCTCTATTCCTTCCAAATCTTTCACCCAGAGGACCCCCGTCCCCGTCGGTCCGAGCATCTTATGCCCTGAAAATGCGAAGAAGTCGCAACCAAGCTCTCCCACATCTATTCCGATATGAGGAGCGGACTGCGCACCATCAACGAGCAATAATGTATCATTCGCATTGCAAATCGCTGATAGTTCTTTGATTGGCGAAATCGTGCCTAAGACATTTGATATATGTGTTACCGCAACCAATCTCGTTCTATCGTCAATCATGTCTTCAAAATCCGGTGCTTCCAATAGCCCCTCCTGGTTTGGCTTCACTATATCCAGTTCCTGTATTACTCCTTTCTCCTTCAATCTCAACCACGGCAGGAAATTAGAGTGATGCTCCACTAATGTGGTCACGACTCTGTCCCCCTTCTTCCATTTCAATCCCGATGCCACCATGTTTATCGCTTCCGTGGTGTTCTTCGTGAAAATAAGCCCGCTTCCTTCTGCGCAAATGAATTCCGCAACCTTTCTATGCGCATCATTATATTTTTGCGATGTAATCCTTGCTAATCTGTGGACGCCACGACCAACGTTTGCTTTATATTCTCTATAATATTCTAAAGCCGCTTCTAAGACCGGCTCTGGTGTGAGGCTGGTTGCTGCACTGTCCATGTAAATTATACTCTCCAGTATAGGAAAATCCGCTCTTATCCTTTCTACGTCCATATTTATACCTCATCCATACTCCCGCTTCTGTACCCCTCGAGGTCAATCGTTATATATTTAAATCCAATTCCTTTCAACTCTTTTAT
>JADHYP010000092.1 GCA_016782355.1 Candidatus Syntropharchaeum sp.
TCAGGAGTTGATAAAGAGTGATATAAAGGAGCTGGGACTGAACAGAGTGGTTGTTGCCTCCTGCTCTCCGAGGATGCACGAGCCTACATTCAGAAATGCATGTGAAGATGCGGGTTTGAATCCATATTGTTTTGAGATGGCGAACATAAGAGAACAGTGTGCCTGGGTTCATTCTGGCGAAGAAGCGACGGAGAAGGCAAAAGATTTAGTGGCTTCGGCAGTCAGTAAAGCGGCATTGTTAGAGCCTTTAGCGAAAAAAAAGGTCGGTGTTATACCAGGAGCACTGGTGATAGGAGGTGGCGTAGCAGGAATCTATGCCGCTTTGGAGATTGCGGATAAAGGATTTGAAACGTATTTAGTGGAGAAGGAGCCTTCGATTGGTGGACGGATGGCTCAACTCGATAAGACGTTCCCGACCCTGGATTGCGCTGCCTGCATTCTCACGCCGAAGATGGTGGAAGTGGAAAGACACAAGAATGTCCAGTTGCTCACGTATTCGGAGGTAAAAGAAGTAAATGGATTCATAGGGAACTATAAGGTGAAGATAAGGAAGAGACCTCGTTACGTGGATGAGGATAAATGCACGGGCTGTGGTGAATGTGCAAATGCGTGTCTGCTTCGTGGAAGAGTGGCAAATGAATTTGACGAAGGATTAGCGAAACGGGCTGCGATATACGTTCCTTTTCCACAGGCAGTTCCACTGATATACACCGTAGATGCAAATAGCTGTCTATATATAACGAAAGGAAAATGTGGGAAATATCCAGCGTGTAAAGAAGCGTGCCTGGCAGATGCGATTGATTTCGAGCAGAAAGAGGAAGAGATAGAAATAGAAGTAGGGACGATTGTGGTTGCAACTGGATACGAGTTACTTGACCTATCAGAAAAACCGGCGTATGGCTATAAATACGATGAGGTTGTAACCGGATTGGAATTTGAAAGGCTTTCGGTTGCTTCGGGACCCACAGGTGGGAAGATTCTAATAAACGGAAAGGAGCCGAAAGAAGTGGTTTTTCTCTGTTGTGTGGGTTCTCGTTCTCATGAGGAGGGGGAACATGAATACTGCTCTCGTGTGTGCTGCATGTATATGGCGAAACAGGCGCATCTGGTAAGAGATAAAATTCACGATTCGAGCGTGAAAGTAATATACAATGACGTAAGAGCGTATGGAAAAGGGTTCGAGGAGTTTTATAATAGAGCGAGGGCGGAGGGAGTGGAATACATAAGAAAAGAGCTTGAGAGCCCACTGGAGGTGATAAAAAGGAGCGAAGGGGATGATAAAGTAGTGGTAAGAACGATAAGCGAAGGCGAGGAGGTGGAAATAGAAGCGGATTTGGTGGTCATGGCTAATGCAATCGTGGCAAGAAAGGACGCAGATGAACTTGCGAAACTATTGAAAATATCGAGGAGTGCAGATGGTTTTTTCTTAGAGGCGCATCCCAAGCTCCGTCCCTTAGATACGTTCACCGATGGTATTTTCATCGCGGGATGCTGTCAATCACCAAAAGACATTCCTGATAGCGTTGCACAGGCGGTTGGCGCGGCAATCAGAGCTTCGATACCTTTAATGATGGGCGAAGTGGAGATAGAACCGCTTGTGGCAATTATAAATGAAGACGTTTGCGTGGGGTGTAGAACGTGTGAAGAAATCTGCCCTTTCGGGGCTCTTTCCCTCGAAGCGGGTGTGATGAGCGTGAATGAAGTAATATGTAAAGGATGTGGTTCCTGCGGGTCTGCATGTCCATCCGGGGCAATTTCAATGGTGCACTTCAAAGACGAGCAGATATTTGCACAGATGGATAGTTTGTTAAGCGGAGGGGGGGTTAAAAGTGTTAAAAGGGAGTAGCAAAGGATTTGAAGGACTAAAGGCAGAGATAATCGAGAAGAATCTGTGTTCGTACTGTGGAGCTTGCGTTTCCTTCTGTGAGCATCTCGAACTTGGACCTGAGTCCCCAATATTAAAAGAAGAGTGCTCGCTCGATAAAGAAGGAGTGCTGAAGTGCAGCGAGAATGGGACTTGCTATGATGTGTGCCCGATGACGGAAACGGATATAGAGGGCTTAGAGAGGGAGTTTTTGGATTCTGAAGGCATGAGAGATGAGCGTCTGGGCATCTACAAGAAGTTAATTGCCGGAAAAACACAAATAGAAGGGCAGGATGGCGGGGTAGTTACTTCTATGCTGGTCGCAGGCGTGGAAAAAAAGCTATTTGATTGCGTTATCGTGGCAGAACGGATAGAAGGCTATAATGCCGTTCCAGAGATAGCCGAGGACGTAGAGGAGATAAAAAAAGCAAAAGGGACAAAGTATGTGCAATGCCCCATGGTATCGAAGATAGGGGAAGCGGTGAAAAGCGGAAAAAGAAGAATTGCGATTGTCGGGACACCCTGCGAGATAAGAGCAGTTCGGAAAATACAGTCTGTTTTGCTAAAGGAAGTCCCACAGGTAGAGATTACCGCCATTGGACTTTTCTGTTTCGAGAGTTTTTACCACGATAAGTTCGTAAGCAAGACGAAAGAGTTATTGAGAATTGACCCTTCCTCGGCGAGTAAAATACAGATAGCAAAGGGTGAATGTGTGGTTACGGTGAATGAGAAGCGTTATAAAACAAAAATAGCCAATCTGGAAGAGATGGTGCGGGGCAGTTGTCACTATTGCGATGACGTTACCGCGAGGCTTGCGGATGTTTCTGTCGGGTCGGTAGGCAGTGCCGAGGGGTATAGCACCGTAATCGTCAGGTCTGAGAGGGGAGAGCAGCTTCTGGATATGATTGAATTCGCCATAGGCGAGGTCAATAAAGAGGAAATCAGTAAGATAGTGCGGTTTAAAAAGGCGAAGGTTAAGGATAGAACATGAAAATAGGCGTTTATATATGCCATTGTGGAACGAACGTAGCAGCAACGGTGGACGTGAAGGAAGTAGTGAAGTTTGCGAAGAATCTACCTGACGTTGCTATATCACGAGATTACGTTTATATGTGCTCTGACCCTGGCCAGGAGACGATAAAAAAAGACATTTTGGATGCGAGGCTGGATAGGGTGGTTGTTGCTTCTTGCTCGCCGAGAATGCACGAGCCTACTTTCAGAAAAACGTGTGAGGAAGCGGGATTGAATGCCTATTGCATGGAAATGGCAAATATAAGAGAGCAATGCAGTTGGGTTCATTTGGACAGGGAAAAGGCAACAGAGAAAGCAAAGGAACTGGTGGCGAGTGCAGTTGCAAAAGCATCTTTATTAGAAGCTTTAGAGCCGATGCACGTGGGTGTAACGCCTTCTGCATTGGTAATAGGCGGAGGGATAGCGGGGATTCAAAGTGCAATGGATATTGCAGATGCAGGTTTTCAGGTGTATTTGGTAGAAAGGGAGCCGTCAATCGGGGGGCACATGGCACAACTTGATAAAACTTTCCCTACCTTAGATTGCTCTGCCTGCGTGCTCACACCGAAGATGGTGGACGTGGCTCGCCATAAGAACATCGAGCTGATTACTTATGCGGGGGTCGAGACCGTAGATGGCTACATAGGGAATTTCAGGGTGGTGGTGAGGAAGAAAGCAAGGTATGTAGATGAAGAAAAGTGCACGGGATGTGGAGACTGTGCGAAGGTGTGTCCCGTGATAATTTCTAATGAGTTTGACATGGATATAGGAGCGAGAAAATCGGCTTATGTCCCGTTCCCACAAGCCGTTCCTTTAGTATATACGCTTGAACGTGCAAAATGTATGAAATGTGGACTGTGCGAAGTAGTATGTGAGCCGGGAGCAATAAATTTTGAAGATAAGGATGAGGAAATAGAGTTAGAAGTAGGGGCAATCGTTGTGGCGACGGGTTATGATTTGTTTGACGCTTCTTTAGAGCCGAATTACGGGTATGAGTATGACGAAGTGATAACGGGTTTGGAATTCGAGAGACTTTGCAACGCTTCGGGTCCGACATTTGGGAAGATAGAAATAAATGGTAAGGAGCCGAAAGAGGTAGTTTTTATAAGTTGCGTCGGGTCGAGGGAGAAAGAGGTAGAAGGAGGAAAAGGGAATGAATATTGCTCCAGGGTCTGCTGCATGTATATAGCGAAACAGGCGCATTTGGTGACGGAGCATATACCGGATGCAAATGTAACAGTGTTCTATACGGACGTTCGAGCGTTTGGTAAAGGATTTGAGGAATTCTACTGGCGAGTGAAGGAAGAAGGCGTGAATTACATAAGAAGAGAGTTGGCAGACGAGATAAAAGTAGAAAAGGAAGCAAATGGGAAATTGAAAGTGAAGACGATAAGTGAAGGTCACATCGTGGAGAAGGAAGCAGACCTCGTAGTGCTCGCAACCGGGTTCGTTCCCCGGAAGGACGTCCTTGATATGGTGAGAAAGTTGAAGATAATGCAAAGTGGAGATAAATTCTTCCTTGAGGCGCATCCCAAACTTCGACCAATGGATACGCTTACCGATGGTATTTTCATTGCGGGATGCTGTCAAGCGCCAAAAGACATTCCGGATAGCGTTGCACAGGCATCGGCAGCGGCATCGCGGGTTTGCAGTATCTTATCCCGGGACTTTATAGAAGTGGAGCCGATAATCGCGGAAGTGAACGAAGCGGTTTGCATCGGCTGTGGTTCTTGCGAGGAAGTTTGTCCCTTTGGAGCGATAGAGTTAAGAGAAGAGACGATGGAGTTTGAGGAACTCGTGTTACGAACGAGGAAATCGAATGTGAACCCGGCGCTCTGTAAAGGTTGTGGCGCTTGCATTCCCGAATGCCCAGTCGGTGCGATGACACAAAAGCAATTCACGTCTGCGCAGATAGAGGCGATGCTGAGGAAGGTTGGCGTTACGGCATGAAAGAGGAGAAGGCGGTCAGTTTTATACGGAAGACGACACCTGCAACCGGGTTGACATCTTTATTAACACGGGGGATATTATAGGATTTTACCATGCGAGAATACGAAGTGAAATGCATAAGATGCGGTGCACGCTTCTCCAGGGAAGACGTAGTATATACGTGCAGAAAGTGCGATGGCTTGCTGGATATAAAATACGATTATTCGGAAATAGGTGCGGAACGAGTGGTTAAAGCGAAAGGAGAGGGCGTGTGGAAATATCGTGTTTTATTGCCTTTCGATGAACAAGAAACAAAGCCTATAACGATAAATGAGGGGAATACGCCTCTGTACAGGTGTGATAGACTTGCAAAATCCATTGGCATTGATGATTTATGGGTGAAACACGAAGGACTGAACCCTTCCGGTTCGTTTAAAGACCGGGGAATGACCGTAGGAGTAACGAAAGCGGTGGAATTGGGTGTGAAAGGCGTGGCATGTGCATCTACGGGTAATACTTCCGCATCGCTTGCTATTTTTGCGGCAAAAGCCGGTATTCCTTGCTACGTCCTGCTGCCAAAGGGTAAAGTAGCGTTAGGGAAAGTAGCACAGGCGATGATGCACGGTGCAAAGGTATTCTCGCTAAAAGGTAATTTCGACGATGCTTTACGAGTCGTTCGCGTGTTATGCGAGGAAGAGAAGCTTTACTTGTTGAATTCCGTGAATCCGTACCGGTTGGAAGGTCAGAAGACAATAGCGTTTGAAGTTACGGAAAAACTCGACTGGGAAGTTCCGGATAGGGTTATTCTGCCAGTAGGGAATGCAGGGAACATAAGTGCGATTTTTAAAGGTTTTTCGGAGTTGAAGACA
>JADHYP010000093.1 GCA_016782355.1 Candidatus Syntropharchaeum sp.
CAATGACATTTCAATAAAAGTTCTCTCCATGAACGCAATACGACTGCCAGGGGAGGACCCGGCTGATTTCCTCTTCACACTAAGAATTATACCCACGCTACCAGTCCACAACTTCGACTCAGGAGAAGATTTTGCAACGATTCAAGAAGCGATAGACGATTTTGGTACAGAACCAGGGCATACAATTACTGTTGATCCGGGAACATATAATGAAAATGTGGTCGTGAATAAACGACTAACCATTAACTCGAGTTCTGGAAATCCCGCTGATACGATTGTGAATGCATCAGTTTCAAACGACCATGTTTTCACTGTGACAGTGGATTACGTGAACATAAGCGGATTCACCGTGGAAAATGCAACTAGTTTTGGTATGGCAAGAATATCAGGAATATATCTATATAATGTAGAACACTGCAATATTTCTGATAACACCGTATCGAACAACGACATCGGCATCTTGCTGAATGGGTCAAGCTACAACAATCTCACGAACAACAACGTATCGGACAACGACGAGGGCATCTACCTGGAATCTTCGAGCTACAACACGCTCACGAAGAACACCGCTAACTCAAACACCTGGTGTGGCATCTTCCTGTATGATTCGAGCAATAACAACAACATCACCTGCAACTGGGTGGCTCACAATGGCGAGAGTGGATTCCGCTTAACCGTTGGAAGCACGGGCAACAACATCAGTTACAACAATATCATCGCAAACGGTGTTTACAACGAAACGAGCGGCGGTTACGAATGGCAGTTATACAACGATCAAGACGATGATGTGGAAGCGAAAAACAATTACTGGGGAACTGCAAATTCCGCAGTCATCGCAGCGGGCATCAAAGCTAATCCGGGAGCTGTGGACTTCGAGCCTTTTCTAACTGAGCCTGCACCTTGTGCACCGGGTCTGCCATCATTACCCCCATACACACATACAGACGTCGGAGTTACTGTTGATATTAAACTTTCCGAGCCAGGCGAGATAGAGCATTTATTACCACCGGGCACAGATATAAGCAACGCAATAGTAATTACCGTAAACGTAACAGACGATACCCCTGAAAATCCAACTGATGACGCCTATACAGATATAACAATAAACGTAGGTGAACTCGATGTAGAAACATGCGAGGTCTTCAAAGAGGGGAGTGACTTCTTACCAGAAGTGGATGACGTGACAACGCTTCCCACGGTAAAACCACCTGGTGTTGCTTCATTCTCAAGGGATGTAGCTAACAACTCGGTTATCGTCAGGCTTTATGTTGGTGACCCGTTGCTTGGTGTGATTCCTCTATCAATCGAAGGTGTATTCGATACCGACAAGGGCACTTACCCGAGCATAATGGGCACACATGAAGGCACAATCATACCTTCTCGTAACATCAGCGTTAGCAAATTGTACACCTATCCATGCGCTGGAACGGGTGGACACACCGAATACGTCAGGTTCTATGGAAACGGTTTAGACGTAAATAAAACATGGAACGGTTACGGAGGAGATTACCACAATATAATCTTTGACCCGCCAATTACACTGCAAGCAAACACACCCTACAACTACGAAATTAGAACTGGCTCCTATCCGCAGATAATACATGAACAATGCCTTCCAACGGCAAATGGAACGATAAATTGCACACGATTCACCGACGCAAACGGGAAAACATACAACGATTGGATTCCCGCCATAAAGTTGGAATAAAAATAGACAAATTAAAAGGAGGAACGTCCTCCTTCTCTTTTTTTATTTGATCTGTGTAATCTGTGGTTAGTTATTACACCGGCTCTTATACGTTCGACATTTCTCATCGCTTCGGCAAAAGCACTTTCTCTGCTATTGCCAATCCCTATCCCCGTGGCTATGGGCTCCCCTGGCTTTATAATTCTGCCTATCTCCGGAATATCAACTATCCCCGCCCTATCTAAATCTAAATTTCCCATTACCACTCCTTCTTGCTTTGCAAATGCAATTGCCTTTGCGGCATATTTTTTTGTCATTACTCTTTCTACGAGTAAATCCGCTCTTACCGCTTTCATAGACGCATCTACTAAATTCAAATTTAGGCCCGTAGAAAGCTCAACGGTGTCCAGAGTTCCTTGAAACCTCGGATTCACTTCTATTACGAAAGGTCCATCGTCGGTAATAACAAAATCAATGCCGTTAGAGCCTACCAATCCTAATTTCATCGCTATTTCTTCTGCAATTTCACACACTTGCTCTGAAAATTTTGTTACAAACGGTGTGACGTTCCCGCAATAGACGAAGGGTCCGGGAGCGTAAAGAGAATCCAAGCCTATCAACTGCTCATTTACACTTACCGAAATTGCCTCTCGCTTAGACGAAATGAGCGATACGGAGGCATGTTTCCCATTTATATAATCCTGGAATAAGAATCCCGGCAGTTGTTTAGCGCATCGAATCAACTCCTTTTCATTGTTACAAAAGAAATTAGCGGTTCCTCCACCACCGTAAGCAGGTTTTGCTACCACGGGATAGTGCAAGTGCTCCGCTTTTTTTTCTCCTTCTCCTTCTGCTATTTCTCTGCCTGTATAAGTAAGAGGATGCGCGATGCCTAAATCGTCTAATCGTGATGCCAACCACGCTTTATTCGATACTTCTTTCGTCTTCTCCGGTGCGTTACCCAGTATCTTTCTCCTATCCTCAGCAGTTAAGAAACCAAAATCCGCGCTCTCAAATCCCGAGCCTATAATTATGCCGTCCATCTCATTTATCGCTCCTTCAAGGAGTCGGACATCAGCTTGAAGCTGAAGCGGGTTCAAAGGGAAATATTTTTTTGCACTTCTCCTCGTATCTACGTCGCCAAAGGCATCGGCGGCATACATCTCGTAGCCCGCTCTGCTCCCGGAACATACTATATGCCTGACGGAGTATCCTATTGCCAATATTTTAAAAACTATTCTTTCCTTTCCGGGTGTTTCTAAAATTGGAAACCGCTTTAGTTCCATCTTTATCATCTTTAATTAGAGCGGCTATTCTATTCAAACTTAACCGCAGGAATCCAATTGTGATAATTTTTTCCGTTCGCATCAATGAACTCTGTGCAAGTAATCGTCCCTCCAGTTACGTTTTTACTATACTCATGGATTATCTGTGGATACGAGCCTGTTTTAATGGTGTAATTGTAGGTTTCATTTGCCATTAGAGATATAGGGTTATCAAAAGAGATATTATGCCAATCGCTTTTGTAACCGTTCCAAGTTGCCGTTACATTCCAGGTCAAATTCCAAATTTTCACGTATTCAGAATGCCCACCAGTGCCTTCGCACGGATACGTGTAAAGTTTATGCACAGCAATCGTCTGGTTTGGTGTGATTGTGCCATTATGCGTGCCGAAGATGCTTGGATAAGTGCCAGGACCTGTATCAAATGTCGGTGAAAGTAATTCGAGCTCGAACATAAAAAATGCATTTCCACCACAATCCCATGTTGATGGTGCACCTTGCCAGTAGTAGATATGCCCGTCAGCGAAACCCAATCTGTTTCCAACATAATTGCCTACGGGGCATGGAATGGACTCTAATTCTTTCCTTTCGTCTTGCAAAATGCTGTAGCGGTAGAAATTATATCCGGGGTCTTCTAAACAACTACCACCACCAAGGGCAAAAATGTAATCGCTGTATTCACTCAACCAATTTCCAATCCAGAGTAAAGAGGCACCATCTCCCACACCTTCGCTCTCAGGTATGGAACTCAAATCCTCCCACCTTTTTGTAAGAATATGAAATCGAGCAAAATCTTGGTTTGGAACTTTTTCCTGCCATTCCCCTCGCAGTGCATATAAGTATTCTCCACCTGTCCAGAGCAAAGAAGCCCCGTCATCGGTTGCAGTCCAATTAGTGTTACAAGGTAGCTCATTCAATGAATTATTAGAGATGTTATAGTGAGCGAACACTGATTTGCGGTCTTTGTTACCTGTTATTGCATAAACATGACCATCGTATCCCGACCATGCAATAGCGTCACCAGCTCCTTGAGCGTGAGGAGTATCTGCCAGTTGTTCCCAGCTATTGTTTAATATGCTATACCGATAAAAAAGGCGGCGATTAGTATCGCTATATCTGCCACCAAGCAATGCATAGATATAATCACCACTATCCCACGCAAGAGTTGCACCATTTCTAAATGCACCAGTTGGGACTCCTGAAATGCTTAGTGAGCTCCAAGCATCAGTTTTGGGATTATAATGCCAAAATGTTGGAACAGAGGTGACATAAAGGCATCTGGCGATATAGATATTCTTTCCAGTGCCAGCCACCGCTTCTCCGTAACCACCTGCTGCCAGAGTATAAGCTTTCTTAACCCACTCACCCATTAAAGACAAGTTTGCTTCGGTTACAGCACAACTGTCACTACCGCTATCTAAAGGCAAAGCAGAGGCCATCGCTACCATAACTACCAAAAATAACAGACTAATCAACGCAGTTAGGTTCTCTATGATCTGTCCCCTCCCTTCCGGATGAAATACGCCCCTTTTCAACCTGATAGCCCCCCCTTACTAAATTGTGGTGTTCACTACTATTTGCTGCATTATCCTTTAAAAACCTTCCTGTTCTATCGTGTGCACAACAGGATTATAGGCACACATGAGGGACTTGCTAATAAGTGATAGGAAGAAAATAGAGATTTTGAAGGCTTTGTTAGATGGAAAAGTGCGTACATATTATAATCTATCGAGAGCTGTTGGAACGAATTATGACACGGTGAAAAAGAATTGTAGATTCCTGGAGCTTTTGAATTTCGTTGAGATAAACAAGGTAGAAAAAGAAGAAAGTGCATCCGGTGTGGCGTCTTACAGGGTTAGAATCACAGAAGACGGCTTGAAAGCAGCGAAGAACATCCACAAGGCTATGAAAACCTAAAAAGTGTGTTTTGACCTTTCCTCCTCGACAAAACCCTTACTTGTTAAAGCGGATTTTATTTTTCCTGTCTTAATCGTGAGCGTCATTTTGAACCATATCAATCAATTTCCTTTTCAACCTCTGAGCACCTTCTGTTAATTTCTCATCTATTTCTTTAGCGTATGCCCCGTATAGCAGACAAAACTCCTCCTGAAAATCTTCCCTCGCACTGTCTAAGGTGGGTGCATTCACCAATATATCCAGAGGTTTGTAATAAAAAATCCAGCCTTCACTCGATAACTCACCTTCCACCTGTATTGGTGATTTCCGCTTCAATATATCATTTTCACAGCAAATCTCTTTAAAAGTTATTCTTTCCTTTACAGGTATTTCCAGAAGTGGGGGCTTATTCCTTCTGTAACTTTCTGCTCTTTCTACTTCCATCTTCATCACTTTTAAGGTATTTTATAATTAACCTACTCTCATAAATAAATATCATAAATGTTTGACGGAGATAGAGACATGCAGTATTTCAGAAGTGAATCGCAAAAAGCAAATTTTGCAAGGCTGGAAGAAGAGATATTAGCGCTATGGGATAGAGATGGAGAAAAGACATTTGAGCGCAGCGTAGACCGGAGGGAAGGCTGTGAGAAGTTCGTTTTCGTCGAGGGTCCTCCAACTGCAAATGGACTCCCGCATCCGGGGCATATTCTTACAAGGGTTGTGAAAGACCTCGTGCTTAGATACAAAACGATGCGTGGCTTCTACGTGAAAAGGAAAGCGGGCTGGGACACGCATGGTCTGCC
>JADHYP010000094.1 GCA_016782355.1 Candidatus Syntropharchaeum sp.
CCTTTTTATCTTTGTACATCAAATGTAAAAAGCCTTTATTAAAACTTTCTTTCATTGTGAATTATAGCGGTGTCAAAATCATCCTAACCCTGAGACACCAGCTCCATTGCACCGGTAGGACAATGGTCAACGCAAGCCCTGCAAAACTCCGGTGGTTCAAAAGTTCTCTTACACTTCTTCGCATCCACCAATCGCGCTTTTCCTTCTTCTACACTCAAAACCAATTCGTCTTTGTATCTTCCTCCTTTACCGTATATCACTTCCTCGTTCATCCTGTTCTCCTCGCATACCACGACACATATTCCACAGCCTATGCATTTATCCTCCTCTATTACCAAACCTGCGAGTTCTTTTTCCGTAGATGGGAAAGGGGTTCTCCGCTCTCCTGATAAAGATACCGACATGTTATTTTTATAATTTGTTAAAACCGTATTATTTTTTTTAAAAAAAACCGTCAACTTTATATAATCTTCTCTTATTTCTGAAATTACGGATGACAAGGAAAGTTAAGGAGCATGGGTTGAGGGGATTGGGCACCGTGCTTCACGTTATGGGTAATAAATTGATTGCGAAGGGCGGTAGGATAAAAGTAGAGCGGATAATAAATTCCGTAGTTATGACAGAGAAGAGAAGAAAAATAGGAAAAGTTTACGATGTCTTTGGACCTGTAAACCGACCTTATATCGGTATAAAGGCATTCAAGGGTGTAAAAGAGGAAGAACTGAAAAGGCTTGCAAACAAAAGAATATTTGTTCTCTGAAGTGTGAAAAGGCGGGAAGAAGAGAAGAAGGGCGATGCGTGAAAACGTGGAGAATAAGAACGAAGGCGTTGAAGGAGCAAGGGCGATTTCAGAATCGGATAGGGAGCGTTTACATAAGCTCAGTGAGCATCAAAGAAGAAAAAAGATAAACAGGGCAATTGGGAGACAGCGTTTAGTTGCGCAGGCTGAGATAGATAGGTTGTCTTCGTTGCTTTCTATACCTGAGGAAACGAGGGAGAGCAGCATGGAAATATATCGTGGAGCCTGGGAAAATGACTTGATTCATGGACGTTCAATCGAGAAGATACTGGCTGCGTCTATGTACATGGCGTGTCGTAAACATAATGTGCCAAGAACGCTGGACGAGATAGAAGATGCAACGAGGGTAGGAAGAAAGGACATAATAAAGACGAGCAAGTTATTGGCGAGCCGGCTGGGAATGAAGCTTGCCCCAACGTCACCACAGGAATATGTGAGCAGATTTTGTGCTAAATTAAAGTTGCAGAAGCAAGTGGAGGAACATGCAAGGAAGATAATAAAAAAGGCGTTAGAGAAGGATATAACAAGTGGGAGAGGTCCTACGGGCATAGCAGCATCGGCAATTTACATAGCAGCGATTTTATGTGATGATAAGAAGACGCAAAAGGACATTGCAGAGGCTACGGGCGTCACGGAAGTGACTCTACGTGTAAGGTATAAAGAGATAGCAAAGGAGTTGGGAATAAAAATAGATGGAATTTGAGTTTGAGGTAATACCTGCGATAGACCTTAGAGGTGGCAGATGTGTTCAACTGAGGCAGGGAAAAAGGGAAGAGGAGATATTTTCTTCAGCCGAGAATCCCGTGGAGATAGCGGGAAAATGGGTCATGCAGGGTGCGGGAAGATTGCATATAATAGATTTAGACGCTGCGTTTCAAGAAGCGAAGACCAATTTTGAGGTGATTAAAAACATAGCGGAATCGGAAGGGGTGAGGGGAAAAGTAAAGATTCAGGTGGGTGGGGGAATCAGGTCTTACGAAGCAGCGGTTACGCTTATCGAGCTGGGCGTGGATAGAATAATATTTGGAACGGTAGCGCTGAACTCGCCGCATCTTATAGAGAAGGTAGCGAATGCGTTTTCTTCCGAAAGGGTGATGGTTGCGTTGGATGCGAGAGCGGGAAAAGTGGCGATAGATGGATGGAGAGAGGTAACGGGGAAGGATGCGAAGGAAGCGGCGAAGGAAGCAGAAGAAAAGGGTGCAGGTAGTTTGCTGTTCACGAACATAGACGTTGAAGGTTTGATGAAAGGTATAGAAACGAAGATAATAGAAGAGTTCGTGAGTTCTGTGAGCGTTCCGGTGGTAATATCCGGAGGGGTAAGTGGTGTGGAGGACGTGATGCGGATAAAAGAAGCGGGAGCAAGTGGGGTAGTAATAGGGAGCGCGTTGTATAAGGGAAAAATAGATTTTAAGGAAGTGCTGGAGCTATTTTAAAAAGAAAAAATGTTACGCCGCCGACAGGGCTCGAACCTGTGACTAGCCGGTTAACAGCCGGGCACTCTACCAACTGAGTTACGGCGGCAGGCGGCATTCTACACTATCTTGTTATTTATCTGCGTTATTAAATAAAAAATAAAAAAGAAAGCTATTGAAAAGCAATAGCTTTCTGGAGATGCAGTATAAGAAGCGTAAGGAACTTTCATTCCGTAACTACTTCTGCAAACCCAACTCTCCTCGACACCTTCGTTATTTTTATTTTCACACTATCCCCTTTTTTCGTGTTGGGCACAAACACCACAAATCCCTCTACTCGAGCTATTCCATCGCCTTCTCTTCCTACGTCATCTATCTTCACGTCGTAGGTATCTCCAATATTTAAAGGGGAACTTACACCCCTTCTTTCTCCACTATATCTCATAACTTACAAAACCTCCTTTCCTTTCTTTCTTTTTTACTTATTTCGTGATGCAAAGAAAAATAAATCGCTTTGTTATAAAAGCCACTTTATTCCTCCACACCACTTAATTATTAATTCTCTTTCACTATATAAATAGGTTGATGTGATGTATCTGTCGGACAATAACTGCAAAATGCAAAAGTAAAAATTGCTCTTCCTCAATCATATTTGAGATAACCGCCTGACAAATAAAAATAAATTATTGACACAGATTAACGCAGATTAACACAGATGATAAAAAGCAACAATCTTAAACTTAAATAAATCCGCGTAAATCCGCGTCTTAACAACCAGAAAATGAGTGACACGCCTGAAGCTAAAATACGGACACGGGAAGCGCGGCATTACTTCTTTCTGAATCCATATTCCGACACGGCTTTCACCCGCTGCCCTAAGTGTTCCGCGCAGACAAAGATAAGGAAGTTTTGCTTAGTTATTCACATTGAGCCGCTCAATTTATCCTTTTAAGGACGTTTGGAATTTTGAGGTACGTCCCGCAGGGTGGTATCCAAAAAGGGAATAATTCACAACCACTGCTCTATTCTCCGCTGCTTTATTTTTTGCATTGAAATCCTATCCAGAGCTTTAGTCACTCGCTCTTCCGAGAAGTCACGCTCCTCACAGAGAAATTCTTTCACTTTCCCCTCATCCGGCGTGCCCCATATTATTTCATAAGATTCATTCACGTCTGGCTGCAAGAAAATATGCCGAACGAGTTCGTAATTCTCTATCCCCTCTCCCGTTCCTATCTCAGCTTCAGATATTAGTTTTTCGATGTTATGGTGTTTTTTTATCAGCTTCAGCGCTTTCTTAACTCCTATCCCTTTTATCCCTTCGTTGAAGTCCGTGCCTACCAGAATTGCGATGTCAACGAGCTCTTCGCGGGTTATCCCGTGCTTTTCTTCGAGTTCTTTTAATTCAACGACTTCGAGCGTTGCCTTTTTTCTCGGAGCGCTGAGATTTCTTATCATAATGGGAGCGCCAAAAAGCAAGGAATCGTAATCCTGAGATGAAACGAGCTCGGCATCGCCTTTCCGAGCCATAAAAGCAGCCTGAGCCTCGCCTTCTGAAGGTGCCTGCACGCAAGGGATGCCCAGATACGTTAAAAGCGTCTTCGTATCCTCTATTATACCAGTGTCTATTCTTGCAGATGCCTGCGCATACTTGAACGCTTCTTCCGGAAACAACTCCTTCGCTTCTTCCCATTTTCTTCTCGCATCTTCTCTCCGTTCCGACCTGGCTTTGACAACCTTTGCTTTTAACTCAGATGGTTTGCCATCAAAAACGAATACCGGCTTTATGCCCTTCTCCATTAAATTCGTCGTGCGGTATATCAGCCCGGAGAGATGAGAAGTCGTTCTACCCGAAGAATCTTTCAGTGGCGTTCCATCTGGCTGGCGGATGATGCTTAAGAATTGGTAAAGCGTGTTATACGCATCTACGGCAACGATTTTGCCTGATAGGGCCTCTAAACTCGTTCCTTTTGGCTCTAATATCTCACTAATGCTTACGCCCATTTTTTAGCCTTTTCTAACCACAGATTACACATAAGCCCTTTCAGGGCTTGCGGGGACATGGGGCAGAGCCCCATAATTTTCACGAGAAACCTTTCTTTAATAAATTAATATGGAAAGGAATAAATTAATGTAAGTGTATAACGGTAAAGGTGTTGAGACCTCAAACCAGATACCAAACACGAAGGGGTAAAAATGAACGTCGTTGAAGTTCTGATAGAAGCGGGGAAAGCGAGTCCGGGACCGCCTTTGGGTCCTGCCTTAGGTCCGCTTGGTGTAAATATAAAGGAAGTGGTGAGCACTGTAAACGAGCTTACGAAGGGCTATGAAGGAATGGAAGTCCCGGTGAAGATAACCGTTGATGCCGGAAAGGTGGACGTAACGGTAGGCGTGCCGCCGACGTCAGCATTGATAAAGAAAGAATTAGGGATTGAGAAGGCAAAAACTGACTCCGCAACCGATTACATCGGGGATATATCATTAGAACAAATAAAAGAGATAGCGAAGAAGAAGAAAGGAGAAATGCTATCCTCTTCGTTAAAAAACGCTATTAAAGAGATAATAGGCACTTGCGTTTCAATGCATTTGCGGGTGGAAGGTAAAGATGCGAAAGAGATACAGAAGGATATAGAAGAGGGCAAGTATGACGAGGTGATACTAGGGAATGATGGAAGCTGAAGAGATAGTAGGAGCTGTGGAAAAGGTATTGAGCTCGAAAGAGCGAGGATTCGTTGAGAGTGTGGACCTCTGCATAAATTTGAAGAACATAGACCTGAAACAGCCGAAGAGCAGGGTAAACGTGGACGTAGTGTTACCAAAGAAGTTCAGGGAGCCGAGGATTGGCGTTTTTGCTTCCGGTGAGATAGCGATGAAAGCGAAAGAGGCAGGTGCCGAGGTGATAGACCCGGAAGAGCTAAAGCGGATGGATAAGAAAAAAGCAAGAGAGCTGGTGAATAAATACGATTATTTCGTTGCCGATGCCGCTCTTATGGCGCTTGTGGGTAGGGGCTTGGGCACTATTTTAGGTCCGAGGGGTAAGATGCCGGAACCTATTCCGCCGGGGGCTGACCCTGCGCAGATATTGTCGCGATTGGAGAAAATCGCCCGGGTAAGGTCGAAGACCACAATGCTATGGGTGAACATAGGTCGTAAGGACATGGATGCGAAGGACATAGCAGCGAATGCCGCAGCGGTGATAAAAGCGATAGAATCGCGTTTGGAGCGTGGCTGGCAGAATATAGATTCTATATACATGAAAACAACAATGGGGCATACGGTGAAGGTAGCGTAATGAAAAAGAGGGTGAAGCGAGCAAAGGAATGGAGGAAGGAGCAGGTCGCGGCGATAAATGATTTGATTGGCGAATATAATACGGTAGGCATAGCA
>JADHYP010000095.1 GCA_016782355.1 Candidatus Syntropharchaeum sp.
GAGCAGGAGGCAACAACCACTCTGTTCAGTCCCAGCTCCTTTATATCACTCTTTATCAACTCCTGACCCGGGTCCGAGCACATATACTGGTAATCCCTCGCAATGACTACGCAAGGTAACCCATTTGCAAACTCAACGACCTCTTTAACCTTCACCGTCGCTGCTATGTTCACACCGCAATGGCAGATATAAACGCCTATGCGCGGAGTTTCTATATTTGCGCTATTCACCATCTCCTCTTTTTATATATGATATTTGACGTATTTTATATAAAAATCCCCCCACTCCACAATGAATGAAGTTGCAGGGCATCCATTTGATTTGATGCTTTAGGGCATAACAATTCATAAGAGAAATCTTAGCCTTTCCAGGTGAATCACGGGCATGTCTTTTCCATTGCAATACCAAAATAGAGGACAATCATCCGTCAAAAGCAATTTCTTTCTTTCTGTAATACCAATAAGCGCTGTATCGGTTATTTTTATCATAATTAAACCTCCTGAGATCGCGTATTCTATAAAATCCAATTAAGTAGAGCAGTAGAGGTCCAGTATCAATGACGATTTCTTTAAACCTGAAGATATTTTCATTCATTCTCTCTTTTTACTTCTCTCAGCTCACCTTTTGTATCTACTTTAACCATGTATCTGCGTTTTTTTGTAGAAAACAATTCTTCTTTCACTTCGCACCTTACTACGAAGACACCTTCTTTCTCCATAGCCCCAATTACATCAAATCCAATCCAATTTATGGGTGGAACATCAGCCGAGCTGATAAAGTCCTCTTCACCCGTCATTTTACTGAAATAACTCCTTACAATTTCAATTGCCATCCATATTGATTTCTGACATGTATCTTATTTTGTTTTCTTATATCTTAAATATTTACTATTTCTATCAATAAATACCTGAAAAAGCCCTTTGCACTTTACGTCTCACATTGTAGCAATGCCTCTTCCTTTATCTTCCTCGCTCGCTTCTCCCCAACGCCAGGAACTCTTTCCAACTGCGCTACATCGGCTTTTGCCACTTCTCCCGGATTCCTGAACCCCGCCGAATACAATCCCCTTGCTATTACTCTGCCAACTCCTTTTATGGACACCAATCTGAGCACCTCAGTTTTAACTCCTTGCCTTATCCTATCCTTTAACACGTTTAGCCTCGCATACATATTCTCATCCCGAAGATACTCTGCCAGCCTCGACGCTGCATAACACATCCATCCCAGAACGTAGATATTATTGTGAATCTCACCCGGATATATTCCAAACTTCTCCTTCATCTCCGGATACGTGATCTCATCTATCCATGCATGTGCGACGATAGCACTACCCAACGCATATTCGCCGCCATACAGCCATTCGAGATTGTCGCTAAGGATGCTTGCTATTCCCATCGCTTCTTTTACCTTCAATGGAACTACTTCATCACATTTGCATAACAGGAGCAAGAGGTCAAAATCCGATATTTTCGCTCGCATCTCCACGTCACCCAGAATTTTTATGCCCCTTCTCAGCTCTAATGCTGACTTTGTGGACAGGTACAGCCTTGAAGAAAGCGACCCAAAATCCGTAGCTTTTATTTCTTCTTTTTCACCGTCCACTGTCATGGTTATGAACCCGTCCTCCGATAGCTGCACCAGTATGTCGTCCATTTCTTCTTTCTGGAGTGCCATTTCGTCTCGGTTTTGATACGCATAGAAAGTGCTGTCGAGGAATTCGAGGATTTCGTCCATACGATGCGCACCACCAACAATGGTTGCAAGAACCTGTTCTGTCATTGTTTCTACCGAAAACTGCGATTCTATCCGTTCTAATTCGCCATTTATGTAGAACTCTTCTATTTCCTCGAACTCATCCTCACTCCTCGCCACTATCAGCCCGATTCCATACTCGTCGTGTTCCGGTCTTCCTGCACGACCAAATACCTGCTTCACCCAACACACCGGCATCGGCTCATTTCCCCTGCCAAGCGTGAAAAACTTATAATTCCGGATTAAAACCATTCTTGCAGGTAAAGAGACGCCCATTGCCAACGTTGGCGTGCAGCATATCACTTTTAATACCCGCGCTCTGAAACTCTCTTCCATCGCTCTCCTCTGCTCCGGGTGCAGCCACGAGTTATGGTAAGCAACGCCACACCTGACCATGTCGCCGAGGTCGTCCACACCGATGTCAACCGTATCCGCGAGCTTGTCCAACTCCTTATTCGCCATTTTCAATTGCGCTGCGATTTTTCTTGCAAAAGATGCCGAACCGCGTTTCGTATTCACAAAAACAAGAACTTGCGAACCTTCTTTTACCTCTTCTATCACTCGCTCTATTATCTTTTTGTCGTCCTCAGCAAGGAACACTTCCTCTTTTAACGGCACCGGTCGCCATTCGGATTGTATCAAAGAAGCATGCAGCCAGTTTCCAAACTCCGCCGCATTTGGGATCGTTGCAGATAAAGCAATGATTCTCGCAGAAGGATTAAAACTCATGAACCGCGCCATTGCTCCTTCTAACCTCGGTCCCCTTTTCTCGTCTCCCAGCACGTGTACCTCATCCACGACCACAACCGAACACTTTCTTAGCCAGGACGGCTTTATCCTCGTGAGTGAGTCCAGCTTTTCCAGCGTGAGAAGTATGACGTCGTATCTTTCAAGATACCGCGAAGAACTTTCGTAATCGCCCGTGGATATGCCTATTTTTGCAACAGAGCTGAACTTATCCTTAAAATTCTGATATTTCTCGTATGCTAATGCGTTTAGAGGGACGACATAAAGGCATTTCCCCGAAGCGGTTAAAATCGATTTCAACATCACCAATTCCGCTAACAGCGTTTTACCACTCGCCGTTGGTGAAGCGATGACGAAATTTTTATTCGCAGCAGCGAGAATTCCTGCTCTTATCGCCTCCTCTTGCGGTGGATACAATTCTTTAATATCGCTATCGCCGAAAATGGATTCCAGTCCTTTTTCCAAATTTAAGTCCGATAACTTCATTTTCGATATGCCAAAGCCCCTTAAAATATAATTACAATAAATATATATCCACATCTTTTTTATTTTAATTTCAAGAAGAAACGAAAGATGGCGAGGAAGCAAAAGAGAAAGAAGGGGAAGAAAACAAAATCCGCAGGCAGGTTTGGCGCGAGATACGGGCGGAAAATAAGAAAAGCCGTTGCTGCGATAGAAGAGAAGACAAGAGCCGTGCATAAGTGCCCGAAATGTGAAAGAAAGTCAGTGAGCAGGATAGGCACGGGTATATGGAAATGTTCAAAATGTGGTTTCACCTTCAGTGGTGGAACGTATATCCCACAAACCCCGGTGGGCATAACAGCACAGAGGGCGATAAAGAGGCTGGTAGAAAGAGGAATGGATATGGGAGCAGGTATAGAAAGAGAAGAAGAGCAGGAGGCAGAAGCGGAGGAGTGAGGTGAAAAAAAGAGCATGGGATATTATTGCCTGAGGTGTAAAAGGATTGTAGAGCTAACTACGGGCTATCAAGGGGTAAGGTGCCCATACTGCGGATATAGAGCATTGAAAAAGGAGAGACCGGAAGTGGTGGTGAAAAAAGTAAAGACTGAATGAAAGTAGAAATAAAGGAACGAGGGAAAGAAGAAGTAAAATTTGTGATTGAAGGTGTGAAAGTGCGGTTTGCAAATGCACTTAGAAGAGCAATGATTACAGAAGTGCCAAAGTTTGCAATTGATGAAGTTAACATTCGCAAGAATACGTCTTTATTATACGACGAGCAGTTAGCGTTTCGTTTGGCTTTGATTCCTTTGAAGACTGACCTTCGTGCTTGTAGTGCGGGTGACGTGGTTTCTCTGACTTTAGAAGCGATAGGCCCGGAAAGAGCGGGCTACACGGTGGTTTATTCCAAGGAACTCATCTCATCGGACCCCGAAGTGGAAGCGGCGTTTGAAGATATACCGGTAGTGAAGCTGATTTCAACGGAAAGAGAAGTTAGGGGTATAAGAACGGTTGCGAGGCAAGGGGTTTCTTTAGATGCGATAGCAAGGCAGGGCAGAGGGAAAGAGCATGCGAAATGGCAGCCTGTTACCGTTTGCAGCTACGAAGAGCTGTCAGGCGAAGATAAGAACGGTTTACTTTTCTCCGTTGAGAGTGATGGTGCTTTGCCGGTAGATGACATAGTAGTGGAAGCTGCGAGGATAATGCGTGAGAAGTGCGAGAGCGTAGTGGAGGAGCTAACAAGCGTGGAAAAAATCCAAATCACAAGCACCAAATCCCAAACAAATTCAAATGACCAAAAACCAAAATTCAAAACAGTATCAAAATGAGTTTATAATTTTGTATTTGGTGCTTGGTATTTATTTGTAATTTGGTGCTTGGTGCTTGGAATTTTTACTGAGTTATATGAATACAAACAGGAAATTGACGTAGAGGATAGAAATAACGAAACCCGCGGTGATGAAGAGCATAAATGGTAAATCAGGTGTAACCCAAACTTCTTCGTCAAGCTTACCCGCAGCGGCGTAACTTTTTAGTTTTTCTATTTCCTCTTCGTCTATTCCCACACCGCCGAAAAGAAACTTTTTTTCTATGTCGCCGCCCTCTTTCTCCGCATACGAATGAACTAATCTTGTATGCTTCACCCCGGTGAGTTCATCAATACGCAATAGATAACCAATGAACATGTATCCGAGATTTTTTCTGAGTCCCTTGTGGCGTAAGCATAAATTCGGCAAATTATAAAAAAATAGGGCGAGCGAAACGATTAAAGTAACGATGGTGGCGTTCAAAAGCGTGGAGATTGCAAAAGGGAAAGGTATGAATCCGGCGTTCAAGGACAAGGATAAAGGAATAGGGAAGTGAAGAGAAAAGAAGTGAAAATCAGGATGCGTGGGAATGAGCAAGGAAATACAGATAAGCGATTTCGCATCGGCACCGCCAAAGAGCTGTAATCTAAAGAAGAGATAAGATAGTGCAAAAGTGAAAGTGAGAGAGAAAAGCAAAGAGAAGAGGAAAGGTATGCGGTAGATGAAAAGGTTATACGAGGCGAAAGGAATTGCTACGACAATCATGAGTAGCCAAAGCCAGTTTGTTACGCTTCTGCTCTTTATATCCAGCCAGGAAGCATAAATCAGGCAGGAAAAGCAAAATACCATACTGATGACATCTGACTCGACCATCTCTTATCACCAAATATTATATTTTCATAGTTTATATGTTTTCCAGTGGAAATGATACCCAAAGCTTTATAAAGGGTAGATTTCTACTAACTATTCCATTGTGCTACATAAAAATATAACTTAAAGATGCGGAGGATAAAATAAAATGGGGTTCGGTGCCGGGTATTCAAACTCGATGTCAAGGCAGATATGGATTTTGCACGTGGATGACGAACCGGCGGATTTGGAGATAACGAGAATATTATTGCAAAGGGAAGGGAAAGATAATTTTGAAATCACCAGTGTGCTTTCCGCGGAAAAGGCGCTGGAAAAACTTGAAAATGAGTATTTTGACGTCGTTATTGCAGATTATAAGCTGCCGGGGATGGATGGATGGAATAGAACTTTTGGACACG
>JADHYP010000096.1 GCA_016782355.1 Candidatus Syntropharchaeum sp.
GTCGTAGGCAGGATGACCGATGGTGGAACGATGTTCCGATGGGTAGGCATGCAGGTCGGGATGACGATGATAAACGCATACAAGATGTGTGCGGGAGAGTCAGCAACCGGTGAGTTCGCATACTATGCGAAGCACGCCGCGGTGGTTATGCTGTCGAACTTCATGCCGGTAAAGAGAGCGAGGTCTCAGAACGAGTGCTCAGGTATGCCGTTAGGAATAAATGCAGACAGTGTGAGGTCACCGGCATTGTTCCCGAACGACCCGATAAGGAACGAGTTAGAGAGCATCGCAGTTGCCGCGATGGTCTATGACCAGTTGTGGTTCGGAACGTACATGTCGGGTGGTGTAGGATTCACGCAGTACGCATCCGCGACGTACACGGACAACATCTTAGAGGACTTCTGCTACAAGGGATGTGAGATAGGACTGGATTACGCAGACGGCGAGATGGCTTCGATAAAGGGAGACAAGCTCAACATGGACATTCTGGAGAAGATAATACGCGCGGAGAACGATTACTGCCTGACGCAATACGAGGCGTACCCGACGGTGGCGGAGTCGCACTTCGGTGGTTCTGTGAGAGCATGCTGTGCGGCAGCGGGATGTGGTAGTGCCGTTGCGTGCGCAACAGGACTTGCGCAGCCGACGTTGAGTGCGTGGTCGCTGTCTATGTTGGGACACTACGAGCGTATAGGAAGACTGGGATTCTACGGATACGACCTGCAAGACCAATGCACGGCATGCGGCTCGTATTCATACCAGAGCGATGAGGGAATGCCATTCGAGATGCGAGGCGTGAACTATCCGAACTACGCGATGAACGTCGGGCATCAGAGTGCATACGCCGGTCTGGTAGCGGGTGCACACTGTGCGAACAAGGACGCGTGGGTGCTGTCACCGCTGTGGAAGGTGGCGTTCGCAGACCGTGACCTGCCGTTCGACCGTGGATACGTGACCAGAGAGTACGGACTGGGAGCAAACAGGGAATTCTGCAAGGTTGCAGGAGAAAGAGACCTGATAGTCGCCGGTTATTACGGCAGAGAACCCGGTGCAAGAGTATAAAGTCAAACAACCAAAAACAAACAAAACGGGAAAAAGTTGAGGGGAGAATTTTTTTTCTCCCTCCGTTTATTTTTTAGATACAGATTTCACATAATAAAGAATTTGTTTAGCTAACCACAAGATTACACAGATTTCCACACAAACTTTCTTTCACAAAGAAAGTTTGATCAAAGAAACATTTTAAAGCTGTTTTTTTTCCGTAAACGCTTTTCTTTTTCTAAAAGTTCAGATACTTTCGGAATTACTGAACCTTAAGAAAATTACCAAAAAAACTTCTGAAAAAAGAAAAAATCGGAAACTTTTTAAATGCATATAGCATTATATGCATAAGAATTGTATAGGAGGAAAAAATGCCGAAGATAAATAAACTTGTGATTGTTGGATGTGCGGGCGTTGGAGGACCAGCAGCGATGATGGCAAAGCGGATGGAGCCTTCGCTGGACGTGACGTTGATCAGGGAAGAGGAGAATTTCTTGACGAGATGTGCGACACCTTATATCTCGGTAGAGAAAGCAACGGTAGAGGCTTCGGTCAAGGACGATGGAATGTTTCATGCCGTTGGCACTAAGTTGGTGAATGTAAAGGCGACGAGCATAGACAGGAAAGAGAAGACCGTTACTACCGCTGACGGTGCCGTTTATCCATACGATAAACTCATTTTGGCTACTGGCGGTAGGGCTATCGTTCCGCCGGTTCCGGGCGTGGACCTTGAAGGCGTTTTCACGCTCCGCACAAGTCGCGATGCAGTAAACATACGAGAATGGATAAAGGGGAAAGGAGTGATAAATGCAGTTGTTTACGGTGCGGGGGCGATTGGCTTGGAGATGGCATCAGTGCTCTCGCAGAAGGGACTAAAAGTCACGATGGTGATCAGGTCATATCTTGGCAGGACGGTGAGTCTCGACCTGGACATGAGCAATGAACTGGAGAAATATTTTACGGACAAGGGCGTTGTTATCAGGTCAAGAGAAGTAATAGAGAAGTTTATGGGAGAAAAGGCGGTAGAAGCCGTTGAACTCTCTTCCGGTGATAAAATCGAGGCTGACATGGTCATATTATCAATAGGAGTTCATCCGAACGTCGAACTTGCAGGAGATGCGGGGCTTGGAATAGGTGAGTACGGCCTGGAGGTGAACGAATACCTTCAGACATCTGACCCTGACATTTACGCAGGTGGCGACCTGATTGAGTATGAACATCTGATTACCAAAAAACCAATACTTGGACAGATAAGACCAAATGCAGTTATAGGGGGACGAATCGCTGCAAAAAACGCGCTGGGCTACGAAATAAAATTCCCGAGGTTGTTGAACAGTTTCGCAGCAAAGTTGTTTGATAAGTCAATTGCATCGGTTGGTGTAACGGAAGTAATCGCGAAAGAGGAAGGGTTTGATATTTTCGTTACAAAGCAATCGGCAAAGAGCAAACACGTGATGATGGAAGGCGGAAAGCCTTACACCGTTAAATTAATCTTTGATAGGGATACAAAAAAGGTCATCGGAGCACAGATAATCGCGGATGACGAACGTTCCGTCAGATATATTGACGTGATTGCACTCGCAATAAGGAACGGCTGGACGGCTTTGGATTTGACAACGCTGAGATGTGCGGGGCAACCAGAGCTATCACCAGAGCCAAGTGCAGAGCCGATAGCAATAGCAGCGGAGGACGCATTTAAAGAGCTTTATCCTCTCGCTTGAAGGGGGAAAAGCCCCCTTTTTGTTTTTTATGTTAATTTATAAATATAGGAGGAGAAGCAATGAAGTTAGGAATAGTAATTTATTCGAATGATTCGGAAACCGTATGGAACGCTTTTCGGCTTGGCAATTTTGCATTGAAAGAGGGCGACGAAGTAAAAGTATTCCTACTCGCCAGAGGCGTGGAGTGCGAGGCTTTGGGCACGGATAAATTTGAGGTGACAGAACAAATGCAAACATTAGTTGATAATGGTGGAGAAATATTCGCCTGTGGTATGTGCCTTAAAATTCGCCAATCTGAAGGTTCCGAGATGTGTCCACTGTCAACAATGAATGATTTATATGAAATAATAAAAGGTAGCGATAAAGTTGTCACATTTTAAATTGCGCAGAGGAGGAAGAATTGCTGCAAAAAACGCGCTGGGCTACGAAATAAAATTCCCAAGATTATTGAACAGTTTCGCAGCGAAGTTGTTCGATAAGTCAATTGCATCGGTTGGAGTAACAGAAGCGATAGCGAAAGAAGAATGGATTGATGTCTTCGTTACAAAGAAAGCAGCAAAGAGCAAACACGTGATGATGGAAGGCGGAAAACCTTACACCGTCAAGTTGATAGCAGACCTGCCAGAAATGTGGGTCTAAAATGAATAGATCATAAATAGCATCGGTTTCAGTGTTTTATTTCTTCAATTCAAGTTCTTTATCTATTTCTTCCTGATGGTCATAGTAGAACGAAAAGGCATCGTATACTTGGGCAGGAGTAAGTTCAGGCAGTTGTTTTACGATTTCCTCGATAGCGTAATTAAGGATTTTGTAGTAGCCAATAATAGCCCAGACTGGAATCCTGGTCCCTTTTACTACTGGAGTTCCACCACATACTCCTTCTTTCACATTGATATACGGATGCACCACCTGATTTTTCATTTGATTATCACTTTTTAATTACTTATTTAACAACGGTCTCCATGGTAGTGTCCATCAGTATATCAAAAGTTATCTTCTTATCCCATCCCTCACGCTCAAAAATGTTCATGAAACAAACGCCGATGATTTTCGGTTTCTTCTCCACCGCGATAGCTTCAACCATACGATTAACGTCCTCTGGCGGGCATCCAAATTTTGGCATCGCTAATCCACCAAGCACTACAACCGCATCAGGATTCTTGGGATCGCCCTTCTCATCTACGACACTATACCCAACGTTCGCTATCTCCTTTATCTTCCTTGCCTCCTTCGCATCTGCTCTCGGCACATATAACATCTCAAAACCGCGGTCACGCACCGTGTAAGCGAGCAATTCGATAAATGGCGTGCATACTGCTACCGAGCCCGTAAACACCACCTTAGACCCTTCTTTTACATCCGCTACGCTTTCTCTAAATAGTCCCGTAAAACCTACTATCCCGCTTTTCTTTTCCATCTTCTCAGTTCACCCCTCCTAACTATACTATAATCCATAAATATAACGTGTATTATAAATATAAAGTGTGACGTTTTTATTTACCGCCGAGACCACAGAGAGCGCTGAGGTGAGACAAATGTTTTCTTCCATTTTTTCGTTCATTCCCCCGGATAGAACTTTTTCACATGCTCCGGCGCTCTTATCAATATATTTCTAACGCTTATAATGCCCACGAGTTCATCATTATCCATCACCGGCAGCCTTCTTATGTCATTCTTAGCCAGGAGCTCGCATGCCCGCTCCACAGACGCTTCTGGTCCGATGGTAATCATAGGGGACGACATAATCTCTTTTGCCCTGGTCTTACTTGCTTCCCTATCCGTCATTATAACTTTTAATGCTATGTCACGGTCAGTAACTATTCCCACGGGTTTACCTTCCTTTGTTATCACTACGCTCCCTATCCCCGATACTTTCATCTCCTCTGATATTTTAGTGACCGGCGTGGCTTCATCCTCAGTGATTACTTCCAGCGTCATCACATCCCCCACTTCTAACATCTCCGCAGCTACATTTTCTTCTGTCTCTGCCGGATAGAACTTGTGCACGTGCTCCGGCGCTCCTGTCAATATAGTTCTAACGCTTATAATACCCAGGAGCTTATCCTTGACCATCACCGGCAGCCTTCTTATGTCATTCGCAGCCAACAGCTCGCACGCTTTTTCCACTGATGCTTCAGGTCCGATGGTAATCAAAGGAGCGGACATTATCTCCTTTGCCTTTATCTCACTTGGGATTCTATCCTTCATTATTACTTTCGTCGCTATGTCACGGTCAGTGATTATCCCTACGGGTTTGCCTTCCTTTGTTATCATTACACTCCCTACTCTCGACAGTTCCATGTCCCACGATATTACAGTAACCAAAGCGTCTTCGTCCGCAGTGATGACCGGGCTGCTCAACATATCCTTAACTTTCATCTTTTCTTTTTCGCCTCCTTTTTCGTAATCCCCTCCCGTAATATGAACACTTCTATTTTTAAAAAGGATTTTAAGCTTTAAACCAGAAATGACCAATCTTTATTTTTGGATTTTGATATTAATCTGTGAAATCTGTGTCTAAATAAAAAAATAAAGAAGGGGAAAAAATTCCCCGATTTTTACCGTTTTGTTTGTTTTTTGGTTGTTTGACTTTATATTCTTGCACCGGGTTCTCTGCCGTAATAACCGGCGACTATCAGGTCTCTTTCTCCTGCAACCTTGCAGAATTCCCTGTTTGCTCCCAGTCCGTACTCTCTGGTCACGTATCCACGGTCGAACGGCAGGTCACGGTCTGAGAACGCCACTTTCCACAGCGGTGACAGCACC
>JADHYP010000097.1 GCA_016782355.1 Candidatus Syntropharchaeum sp.
TTTTTCTTTGGTAAAAATAACTTAAAATTCTTTTCTAAAGAAAGGTTTAATTATAAAAAAAATGGCTCTTGACTCCCTTTTGCGTGTCTTTGTAGATAATTGGGGATTAGCGAGAAGGATAGCGAGATTTCTCGCTGCCTTAGGCATCTCGCCGAATTTGCTCTCCCTTCTCTCTTTCTTCTTCGCAGCACTCGCCGGCTTATTCTTCTTCCTCTCCGGCAATGACTCTCTTTTACTACTTGCCGCCGGCATCTTCGTTTGCCAGAACGCATTTTTGGACGCTTTAGATGGCGTTTTGGCTCGTGAGACTGGAAACGCGTGCAAAAAGGGCGATTTCCTCGACCACGTGCTCGACCGATACTCTGACGTGTTCATCATTGGCGGCATTATCTTTGGCGGTTATATATGCTGGGAAATCGGCGTAATCGCAATCATTGGCGTCTTGCTCTCCTCATACATGGGCACGCAGGCACAGGCAGTAGGGCTGAGCAGGGTGTATGGCGGTTTGGTTGGCAGGGCAGACCGCCTTTTGGTTATCATCGTAGCAACTTTTCTCTCCCTCTTCTATCCCTATCCTTTCCCCGCATCAGGACCGCTGAGTTTCTCTTTCCTCGGCTGGACCCTGTTTTCCTTTGCTCTTCTCTGCAATGCCACTGCCTTACAAAGGTTCTTTTACGCATGGAGAAGGATTTAACTTGTCTTTGTCACATTTTAAATTTACCGCAGAGAACGCCGAGTTCGCAGAGAAAATACTTAAAAGTGTTAGTTGTTAGTTGTCAGGTATTAGTACCTCTAAACCCCTAATTTTAAGCGGTTCAGCGGCTTGGCTCGTTAGCGATTTAGACTAATCCACTAAATACATCCTCTGCGTTCTCCGTGAACTCCGCGGTTAATCTGACAATGACAAGTTAGTTTCAAATTTATTATTCATTTCCTTTTCTCACGGTATAATTTCAGCCCCTTTTCTCTTCAACATCTTCAAAAACTCTTCTTCGGTAATTGTATCTCTAAATTTTCTTATCTCTCTCACCGAATCCCCAACTTTCGGTGTTATGATCTCCAGGAATCTCGCATACTCCATTGGGCTCAGTTCCTTTTTAGTAACCCCCAGTGCCTTCTCCATGATTTTCACATCCTCCGCCTTTGTCGCCATCTTCTCTCCCTTCTAATAAATTCTATTGGATTACATACTTTAATTCCATATCGCTTTTCTATTTCTTTACCCTTTCTTAATATTTCATCATCGCAAGATATAAAATATTCCGATTTCCCTCTGATCGCACATGCTATATGAGAAGCATCTGGTATCTTCAGCCCCGCCGATTTCTTAATTTCTCTCTGCTCGGACTCTGAAACTTCAAGTACTTTTTGAGATATGAAGAGAGACATCAACCACTCTACTGCTACTTTCTTCCCCTCTTTCTCTATATTCCCAACTTCGACATCCAAAACAACAGATCCAATTAGGGTGTACCTCCTTGCCGATGCGTCTTCCAATATCTCAAAAAATGCTTCTACTTCCTTTGATATTCTTTCAGAAGGCTTATCGAACGGGCGACTCCATACATTTGTATCCAGGTATATCCTTTTCATATCTCCATTTCTATCAATTTTTCGTGGAAATCTGTGTAGTCTTGTGGTTATAGAAGGAGCTAAAAATACACTTAAAGTTCGCTAATTATTTTTAAATTCTCAAAAATCTTGACTTGCCCTGTTCTGTTCACTGCTTCTCTAATTCCTTCAATCATTCTTGGAACCCCCGGCGGATACCACTCCTCCCCGCACTTCTCGCATACTAACATTGGCACGTCTTTAATCAGAATTCCTCCTGTATGCTCATCCCTAAAATCAAGCCTGAGCTCTCCTCCACACCTGCACTTATAATTCATTTTATCTGTGTTAATCAGTGTCTTTTTAACTTCAGTATCCTCAACGCAAGCAAAGCCGCATTCTCTCCGTTGTCTATCCCCACCACACCTACCGGAACGCCCGAAGGCATTTGCACCATAGAAAGCAATGCGTCCATCCCCATCAACTTCCCACTCACCGGAACGCCAATGACTGGTCTTTCCGTTTTTGACGCTATTACACCCGGCAGAGCTGCCGATAGCCCTGCAATTGCTATTATCACCCCCACGGAATCTTCGCTTTCCTTCAGGTATCTATCCAGCTCATCCGGATTCCTGTGCGCGGAAATCACCTTCACTTCGTAATGCGTATTATGCCCCTCCAACACTCTTACCGCTTTATCCGCCACCGCTCTATCGCTATCCGACCCCAATAATATCGCTACTTTATCCATTTTTACGGTATAAAAATTTTGTATTTCATGCTCTCATCCATTATTTCATCTTCTATTCGCCTTGCAATTATCTTTTCAGGATGATGAAGTCCTTTAACTCTTTTTGTTAGGTCTTCAAAGTCGGAAAATGCGCCTTTCTTCCTCTCTTCCACTATCGCCCACATCAATTTCTTCCCTATTCCCGGCATCAAATCAAGTGTATGTAATCTCGTGGTAATCGGCTTTGCTTCGTTAAATACCTGTATGAACCTTTTCTCATCCTCTTTTACCAGTTTCTCCAGCATATAAGAAAGTTCTATCTTCGCTGTCGGCGTTAATTCATTATATCTCAACCTCTTTACTACGTGGTCTATTTCTTCTCGCTCGCCTTCTCCGATATACACGCGGTCATACACCACCGGAATTTTATCCTTCTTTGGTGAAAGCTCCATTAAGACGAATTTATCCTCGCCAATCCCCTGAACGAGTGGTTTCTTCTGATATACCGGTCGCGAGTTATCAGGATGCCCGTAGGGTAAATAATCGAGAACTCGAACATGCGTCTCCCGTCTCTTTTCACTTCCTCCTCCTCCCCCCCTCTCCTTCTCTATCCTACCCCTTCTTTCGTGCTCATACTCCCTCATTCCTTCCCCCCCTAAACTAAAACTTTTTAGAAAAAACGTTTTTCAAAAAATAGTCGTTTCTTTCTTCAAACGTTCTTTGTGAATGAAAGTTTGTCTCGGCTTCTATCATTCATTCATTCATTCATTCATTCATACTTTGCAACGCAGTCGAGTATTTTTTCTATGCTCGCCTCCGTATGTGTGTATCTTTCCTTCGCATATATTGCCCGGACCTCGTTTTTGCTCGCCGGCATCAGGGTAGCAATCCTTGTCGCTATCTCTTCCTTCATCTTCTCTAATTCCAAAAGCTCCTTTATTAGCTCCCTGGACTTTTTAGCTCCGAGTTTAGCAAACTTCGTCGTATGCTCAGTAGCTTTTCTTCTCTCATACCTCATCTCTTCTTCCTCCTCCTCTCCCCCCTTCTTCTTCCCTTCTCCACTTCTCCGCCGAGCGTTCAATATTTCCTTCGCTTCTGCAAGCGTCAGAATTGCCTCATTGATTATTTCCTTTACTATCATCTTTCCCCTTTACCCCTTATTCTCATTTCTACTCTACTTTTCGGTATATGCCATAACAAAATAAAAAGCTTTTTATGCAGTAGAACACATCAGTTCAGCAAAGAAGGTGGTTTGATTTATGAAAGAATATATAGTAAAGGACATAAACCTCGCAGAAGGCGGGAAGAAGAGAATAGAGTGGGTTAGTGGGAGAATGCCGGTTTTGGGCATGATACGGGCGAGATACGAGCGAGAGAAGCCGTTGCAAGGCGTAACTGTGATGGCATGCTTGCATGTCACGGTGGAAACTGCGAATCTTATCTTAACACTACGAGCTGGTGGTGCGGAGGTTGCGCTTACTGCTGCCAATCCGCTCTCTACTCAGGATGACATAGCTGCCGCTTTGGCTTCGCTCGGAATAAGAACATACGCATTCAGGGGTGAAAACGAAGCGGAATATTATGCGTGTATGGACGAAGCACTTGGAATAGAACCTGCGGTGGTGCTTGACGACGGCGGCGATGCTGTTACAATGATTCATACAAAGCGTAAGGAACTGATGAAAAACGTAAAGGGTGCAAGCGAAGAGACAACCACGGGCGTAATAAGGCATCACGCGAGAGCGAAAGAAAAACAGTTGGGCTTCCCTGTTATATCGGTTAACGATGCAGAGACGAAGATGATGTTTGATAACAGATATGGCACGGGGCAATCAACCATACACGGGATAATGAATGCGACGAATCTTCTTCTCGCTGGCAGAGTCGTGGTGGTAGCTGGCTATGGCTGGTGTGGACGAGGAGTAGCGCTAAGGGCAAAAGGGCTTGGCTCATCAGTAGTAGTCGTGGAAACAAACCCGAGGAAAGCACTGGAAGCGGTTATGGACGGATACAGGGTGATGCCAATGAGCGAAGCGGCAAAAATTGGCGACCTCTTTATCACTGCTACCGGCGATATTTCTGTTATAATAGGCAAGCATGTCGAGTTGATGAAAGACGGTGTAATTCTTGCCAATACTGGTCATTTTAACGTCGAGATAAACGTAAACGACCTGGAAGAAATGGCGGTCTCGAAAAACGAGGTAAAAGATAATGTGGTTGAATACAGGCTGAAAGATGGCAGGAAGTTATATCTACTTTCCGAAGGCAGAATCGTGAATCTCGCCGCGGCATACGGGCATCCTCCGGAAGTAATGGACATGAGTTTCGCAAACCAGGCATTGTGCGTGCGGTATATCGTTGAGAATCACGAGAAGCTTCGCAAAGAGGTATATCCAGTGCCGAAGGAGATAGATGAGGAAGTGGCTCGATTGAAGCTGAAGTCAATGGGCGTGGAGATAGAGGAACTGACGGAAGAGCAGAAGAAATATCTCGGCTCCTGGGATTTTGGGACGTAAAAAATAGCCAATAGCCAATAGCCAAATGTGGACTATTCCCTATTCCCCATTCCCTATTCCCTATTTAGGCTATGGATGAGAAGAAGAAGGTCGAAAGGTTAAAGAAGAAGTTGGAGCATTGGGTTGAGCATAACAAAGAGCATGCGGAAAGTTTCCGGAAGGCAGCGGGAGAAGCAGAAGAGTTTGGACTCGTGGACGTCAGTATGCGTTTGAAAGATGCGGCAAAGAGCATGGAGGAAGCTTCGGCACTGTTAGAAGTGGCGATGAAGGGGTTAAATCCTACTACTGATAAATAACGGCATTAACGAAATCTCTAAAAGAGGAGCAATTCCGCAACACATTGAAATCCAAATCTTCTACGAATTTTGGCAATTGCCATTTTTTATACCCGCTCATGGTTCCCCTATTTATCTTACACCAGTCATTTAGAGCCTTTGAAGGTTTATCCCCTCCAAAATGTATTCCCAAACTGTAACATATCCATTCCTCCAACTCGTAATCCATAATTATCACATCTACTTTATTCTTGAGTTCCTCATGAATGTGGACATCCATTCTTTTGAAAACAGTGTCTCTGTTCGCAGGACCATCCGCATCCGCCACTATGACAATTTTATCAAAATCCATGCTTGCAGCTTTTATTGCT
>JADHYP010000098.1 GCA_016782355.1 Candidatus Syntropharchaeum sp.
TGACAATGATAATATCTTCCGGCTGAACCGCCTCGCCCATAAGGGCGTAAAACATGGAATTATAACTGGAGCTTGTGGGATGCATGGAAATATACACGTCTCCCGCGGGAGTGGAAACGATTAAAGGTTTGGACACAACAGGCCCTTCTGCGTTTACATAGTAGTACATCCACAGGGATTCTTGGTGAACGTTTCCGCCATCTTCGATAGCAACGTCCATTTTTAGTGCAGAGTGTTCAGGGCCTACGAAAGAATGCTGGACATAGTAAACGCTTCCGGTGCCGGGATACACCGTGAAATTATTCAATGCAAGTTGCATCCCCAAAGCATCAATAACGGAGTTGGGATTTGCAAAGATGTTTTCGCTCTCTTCCTCCGCGGCGGAACTGACAAAAACGCCTATTAGTATGACGATGATTGCGAGATGCACGAGTGTTTTTCCCCATAATCGTGGAGAGGAAATCTTCTTTGGTAATAACCGCGCGAAATTATAAGCGATAGCAACCCCCGCTACGAGTAAAAGCGGTAGTCCGAAGTTTGCAAGTGGATTTGGCGTTGGTTCGCCGAGCAATGCTAAAACAACTCCAGTGACCAGCACCGCTCCGATTAACATGGCATATTTCTTCATTTTCAGACCGACGTTGCAGCCCATCAAAGCGGCTACGAAGGCGAGCGTGAAAGGATAGCACCATCTGTTATAAAATTCCACTTCCACGGTCATAGGACTATCAGTGAAAAAGCCACCGATTATCGGTGCTGCATCTCCAAAAAAGCAAATAATCCACAAAAATATCAGCGACCAGTAAGCGACGAAGATAGAGATAGAGAACAGAGAAGAAGTGTCAATGTCAAAAGTATAGAGTGGTTTATTCGCCTTTCGAGTTAGATAGAAGAAGTAAAGAGCAACGCAAAAAGCAAAGCCCAGGAGCACGGGTCCGACAGCGGATTCCCCAAAGGCATGTACCGATTCTAACAACCCTCCCCGGGTCAGCGCGGTGGCGAAGATAATCATAGAAAAAGTAATCAGTAGCGTGAGTTCTTTTGCCATATCTTTGCTCCGCGCAGGCAGGTGAAAGTACGCGGTGAGAGCAAGCCAGGGTAATAAAGAAGCCGTCTCCACAGGGTCCCAAGCCCAGTATCCTCCCCAGCCCAGCACTTCATAAGACCACCACCCACCAAGAGCTATCCCAAGTGCCAGAAACAGCCATGCGGCATACAGCGAACGTCTTAAAGTCTCTCTTACTTCTTGCTTTTCGCTTTCCCCCGTTATCATCCCCGCCAGCGTCAGTGCGAATGCAAAGAAGATAAATACGTATCCGAAAAATATCACGGGCGGGTGAACAAGCACCCAAAACGTTTGCAGCAGCGGATTGAGCCCCGCACCATCCGGCAGCGTCACAGGCAGGAGCTCAAAAGGGCTCTTCAGCAATGTGACGAGAAGGAAGAAGATAAGGAAGACGTCCAATATTTTGTACGTGGTTGTGCGAAACACGTCTTCTTTCCCTAACCCCTTGAACCGATACACAAAATATACGAGTGCAAAGAAGGAAGTAACAAAGAGCATTGACCCGCTACTACCTATCCATGGGTCGCCAAGTTTATACCAGATGGATAAGCTCGATGAACTGTACGAGTAAACTTCCATCAACGAAAAATCATTATTCAGGAAAGCCCGGGTGAGCCTGAGATATGAAGCCATTATAAGCACGCAAGCTATGGAAGAAGCGAAAAATGCGAGTTCCAGTTTCTTCTTCTCTTCTGGCTTAGCCTTCACCTTTAACAACAGGATAAAGTCAAAAAACAGCAAGATGCCAGCGATGACCAATAATAGTTCTCCCGTTTCCATTTTTTACTCCCATATTTTAATTCTTATATCACTTGATAATGCGCGACCACCCTCAAATGCGCGACCACCCTCATCCACCACCTTCACTATCACCTTTACCATATCGCCACGGTTCGGCGTGGCACCCTTGCGGAAGCCGATTACGAATTCGTAGGCACCATTCCCCTGATAATCCTCGGCAGCCCAATAGCTGACTTTTGCATTGTTTATTATCGCCATTGCTTCCACGCTCGGGAAACCCGCGGTAGAACTACCCCTCGGACTCTTAAGCGGATTCACCGCCTCTTGTTCCACGCTGACGATTTTTACCGTTGCGCTGTCATCAGTCACAGTAACCTCCGCGTTGACTTTTATAATTGGCACTTCTTCTATGCTCATAATCGAAATCGTAAGAAGCCCTATGAAAATTACAATGATAATCAGTGCTAAAATATTACTTTTTTTCATCGCTTTTCCCCCTGTTTGAATATAAGTTCTATCACTGCTTTCAACATATTAGAAATAGTGGGATAAGTCACCTCCTCCGGTTTTTTCTCCACCGGCACACCCTCTTTCATTTGATACCCCACCTCTTTATATTTTATCCCGAACGAGCCATGACAGACAACGCACAAATTGCCCGTTTTGTTGCCATGAACGAAATGAGCGTCACCGAGATGGCAGAAATCGCAATTTCCCTTTTCAGGGATTGTTATGCTCTCCCTTTCACCGTGACATGCCTGGCAATCGAGACTCACGTGGGGGCGATGGAATTCATCAGAGGGGACCTCCCCCGCACTGGTTGCTATTCCGCTTCCTATGTGACAATCAATACATGCCTTAATGCCATGTGCATTCTCCCTGATCTTTTCGTTGTCTATCTTCCCACCGGAAGTATAAGTTTCACGATGACATTCACAGGAGCCAAGTTTTGCACGCAACGCACCCTCGGAAAGAAGCGAAACGTGACATTGAATGCACTCTGGCGCAGGATGCCATCCGCCGCCTAAGAATCCCACGGTATTCGGTGGAACCGCCTCGCTGTCTCCTTCGCCTATACTAATGGATACGGCTACGACGAGAATCACAATGACGAGCACCGCAAATAGTTTGAGTTCCATCCTTTTATATTTTATATAGTATAAACATATCTATTATATAAAACAAAAAAGGGGAAATGAAAGCGATAAATGCGGTTCTGATGGCGCTTATACTTGTTATACTAATCATGCCGGCCGGAGTTGAAGGAATCCGCATTTCCAGTATAGATGACGCATATATAGGCGAAGAGGTGACGATTTCTGGTGTTGTCGTAACCGTTTCCAATAACGTTGAGACCTGCAACGTCCATACTTATGAGCCAGGAGATACGGGCGTCCTGACAATGGATGATGGCTCGGGCACGATACAGGTCAGTAGCGGCGGCACGAGAACTTTCCAGACGGGAGAACGGCTGATGGTAAGTGGAATATATGCCGGCGGTGGTATAATTTATGCAGATAAATTGAGTCCTTATGTGGAGCATGGCTACAAGGATATCTCCGTTGCGGAGCTGAAAGGCTTCTCGGAGTATTATTATGACCATTCCGTGCGTGTAAAAGGGAAAGTAAAACGAATGGAACTCACGCCTGGGAAAACGAAATTGAGGATTGAAGATGGGACAGGAACGATAGATGTGGAATATGGTGTTGAAATAGAGGATATAAGTATAAACGAGGAAGTCATTGTCGAGGGCAAATTTTACAGGAATAGGATATACGCATCTGCGGTAGAGCCAAAGTATAAGAAAACCGTTCAGTCGAGTCCTGAGCCGACTCCAGAAACACCTACACCCACTCCCACGCCAACCCCAACTGCTACACCTACTACTACCCCCACCCCTACGCCAACACCAGCGTCCATATCTACTGCGAATACCGGGTTGTCACCTCCTTCACACCTTTTATTAATTTTTGCATCGGTGATACCTGTGGTAATAATTGGAATGTTTATTTACCTTAAGATGAAGCGTTTTGAAGTCACGTGGGGAGTTCCAAAAAAATGGACAAAAAGAAAATAATATCTGCCAGTATAGTTGTATTTGCAGTTTTGATTTCAATGGTTGCCCTGTCTGGCGTTGCGAGTGCAGGCGTAAGCCCTGACGATGGGCGATGTATTTACAATGATAACCGTAGTATTATTGGAGAGAGGAATTTAAGTTTTTGGTATATTAATGAGACAAATGCGACAATAATGGTAACTAATTACACGCTAGTAAGAGATAAAGATAATAAAACCATAGGAGGCATGTTCACAGACTATTTTGATTCTCACTATTATAAAGATATGCTGACTGAGGGGGAATATAGAATAGAGGAGAGTGGCCTAACTCGTCTAAAATTCTTTTTCGATTCACCACAGTTAGATGTTAAAATTATGGATGAGAGGGGAAAAGAAGTTTCAAAAGTTCTAAAGGGGGAAAATGTAAGGTTTGAAGCAAGAACAAACCTGAATACTATTAAAGGTAATCTTCTGCCAAACAATGTATCCTTTAAACTCGTTGCCCCTGATGGCTACCATATATGGATTAATAAAAACAACATCACGATTGAAGAAAATGGTGTCGCTAATATAACAATAGATACTACTCCACTGGACGAAGGGGAATATAAGTTAAGTGTAAAAGCAGACCCGAACACAAACAATGGACTTGATACAGAGGGTTCGTCAGTATCGTTTACGATAGAGAAAAAGATAACCATAACGCCGAATGTAAAAAAGCAGGGGGTTAATGAAAGTATAGTCTTCACGGTCACTACTACATCTCTATTTGCAGATGTATCACTAAGTGTAACGAGAGGTGTTGCTGAACATGTATGGTTTGTGGAGCATGAGTATGAGGGAGGCACTATAAAAACACGGACAATCGGACATGATATTCCTTTGGAAGAAACAGATGAGGATGGCAATTTTATAGCAGTAGCAAAGTTCACGAAATCTGGCACATACGAAATCACCGCAACCTATATAGATGCTGATAATATTACAGCAGAGACAACCGTGGAAATAGGGGTGTTCTCGGCAACAGTCAGCGTTGAAAAAACGAAGTATTACGCAGGAGATCACGTTAATATCACGGGTTCAGCAAATGCTGGTGATAACATAACGATTAAAGCTGATGATGAAGTAATCAAGAGTGACGTTCCAATTGGAGAATTTAGTTGCACATGGCGAACAGCCGGGAAACAACCGGACTCGTATGAGATAGGGATATGGGTATTGCCGTTCTCAAACCCTGATAGTGACCTGCCGGATGCGTCGGTGACCATATTCTTGATGCGAGGAGGCTTGAGTGCAACGCTGAACACAGAGATTGTTGCGCTTGGTGATGAGTTTGAGATAGAAGGCGATGCTTCTGGCATGGACAGGGTGGACATCCTGACAATCGGTCCGAAGGGAGGGAGTGGAAATGGATTCGAGCCCACCGACATTTCTACGCAGACTAACGACTCGTTAACCGCTTCTGGACTCACACACTCACTTTGTTCCGTATTCCCGGAAGGTGAATTCAAAGAAAAAATAAGCGTGAGAAAGGGTGCCGACACCGGGACGTATTTGATAGTGGTGCTCA
>JADHYP010000099.1 GCA_016782355.1 Candidatus Syntropharchaeum sp.
TCGTTGCGCTTGTTAATATAAATATGGGTGTCATTATCCATGATTTTAGTAAGAATGAACAAAAAGTTGTGTCAACAGAAGGAAAATTTGGCGAAGAAGAAGTCTTTGAAGAACTGGAGCAAAAACTTAACGAGGTGTAATAAATGTCCCGTAGGAGATTAGAAAAAGAAACAGAAAAACTAATCGAGCTATTTTACGATTATCTAACGACAGAAAAAGGGCTAAGCGAAGAAACAGCTTCAGAACACGCTGAGCGAATCCGCTTCTTCGCCTTCCACTACCTCATCGGTTACGAGGGAAAAAGCCTTTTGGAAGTTACTGGCTATGACATCGAAGACTATCTCGGGAATTGGTATATCCGAAAGGTGCTGAACAGCGGCAATAGCGACGTCCGTCCCGCACTTATCGCATTCAAGAAATTCTTCAAGTTCCTTCACGAGAATGGAAAAATAAGCAAAGAACAACTGGAGGACATACTTTCGGCATGCGAAGACCCTCAAAAATATATCCGTAGATTTGAAACATACTTTGAACTCGACCCGGAAAGCGAGACATGGGACGAAGATTTTGAAAGATGGTTTATGGGTCAAGAAGAAGAGATAGAAGTGAACTACGAACAGCCTTTTGAAGTGAACGAAGAAATTACTGGGGCATTTTCGGAAGACGATTTAAAGTCAAGCACTGCATCCGTTTTAAACGATTTTCAGACGTTCTTGAACTACATATCAGCAAATAACGGCATGAAACTGACTGCTGCGAGTAGTTTCATCGGTAGAAAACATGTCTTTGCGTTGAACGAAGCGATGAGCAGTCCGGAAGAACTGAAAAGCACTGCAAATCAACCCGATTCGAGAACCATTCACCTGTTTTACAACGTAAGCATGACTTTAGACCTGTTCGTTGTGAGTGCAAAAAACACTTTAACGGTGACGCCAAGAATGGATATTTTCAAGATGCTTTCGCCAAAAGAACAATTTGTGGTGTTGTTCGATGCGATGTGGAACGAAACGAGCTGGGAGAAGTTTTTACAACCGAATAGTGGAGGAAGACCGGAATGGGCACAAGCAAGAAGGTGGGATATGGCTTATCTCTTCTCACGGTGCGAATCCGGAGAGACATATTTGTTTAAAGAACAGTTAAAGGAAGCCGGAATGGAACTGGAGAATACAGAAGACGAGCTTGAAGGTTATTGGATGATGGCAGAGTTCATTTTAAGCGTTTTCGTAGAGAGAATCATGCCAGCACTTAAATTGTTCGGGCTTCTTGATTTTGGATATGAGAAGGACAGGGACGAATATTTCGTGAGACATGGTTGGGGAATCGAATGGTTTTCGGTCACAAATCTTGGTAAAAAGATATTCGAGGTTCTGGCTCAAGAGGAATGAAAAAAGAAGAAATAAGAGCGAGGATAAGAGAAGAAAGGGATAAAGAATGGATAAGAGACTCTTTGATGCTCAAGGATAAAGAACCAGAAGATACATTGAAAATAATGTTTGATCTCTGCGAATTCGCACAAAAGTTAGTCAAAGGAACTGATAAATGAGGAGAATAGAAGAAGTAATAAAGGGCATTACAAGGATATTAGAAGAAGAGAAGGCGGATTATGTGATTGTTGGAGGGATAGCAGTATCCGCCTGGGGTAATATACGCACAACCAGGGATGTAGATATAATTTTGTTCATAAAAGAAAAAGACGCCGGTGAGCTTGAAGAAGCACTGAAGAAGGAGAAGTTCTCAATTCAAGCGGAAGATATAAGAGACGCATTAAAGGAGAAAAGCCACTTCACGATATTTGATGACTTATCCGAATATTATATAGACGGCAAAGGAATTTACAACGAAAATGATCGAGTAACACTGGAAAGGAGAAGGAAAGTAAGTTTCGCGGATTTTGTGTTTTATGTCGCTTCACCTGAAGACATCATTGCGAACAAACTGCTATTCGGAAGCGAGCAGGATGTAAAAGATGCCGAAGGTATTTACGCTCGACAGTTTGATAACCTGGAGATGGCGTATTTAGAGGAGAGATGTAAGAAAATAGAAGTTTACGAAGAGTTTTTGACGCTGAAAAGAAGAGTTGAAAGAAGCATGAAAGAGTATTTCTTTAGCTAACCAATACAAATACAAGTAACGTTACGCATCTTGCGATTTCATTGGATGCACCCATTACATCCCCACTCACCATGCCAAAATTATTTCTTGCAACGTAGGACATAAAAACCGCGACTATAATCCCGGTAAGCACGCTAAGGAAAAGAAAAGAAGCTTTGGTAAAAACAAAAGAAATGATAATGGAAGAAAGAAGTGCAACAGCGTATTTAGAGTTTGTAACCGAGCGTATAAACGAATCACCCATTCCTTCACCCATTCCACTTCCTATTCCTTCTTTAAACCCTCTCCCGAAGAACATACAGGTATTCATGCTTAGTTTTGCGGAAACTTCGGCTATTATAAATACACGAGCAAAATCGTGGACTGTCGTTCCTGAACAGATAGTTTTTATGCAGAATAAATTCAAAAGAAGGATGACGATTGCAGCGAATAACCCGGAAATCCCTATTTTCTCGTCCTTCATCGCTTTTATCTTTTCTCTTCTACTTCCACCTGCCATTACACCATCAAAGAAATCCGCTAAACCGTCCAAGTGCATCAAACCTGTAATGAGATAAATAGAGAGAAGCGTGAGCAAAGCTGCAATCTCAGCCGGTAAAAGTAAAAACCCGAAAGAAAGAAATGCCATTACCGAAATCAGACCGCCAATCAGCAAAGCAACGAAAGGGAAGAGGTAACTTTTGGCTGCTACTTCTTCTATTTTTATATCCTTTCTTACGGGTATTTGCGTCAAGAAACTGATTATATCGAGCATTGTTTATCTTTTTATTTTGAAACTCTGTGTAACCTTGTGGTTATAAAAACAAATAATGCTCCGGCCGGGATTTGAACCCGAGTCCTTGGCTCGAAAGGCCGAGATGATTGGCCGAGCTACACTACCGGAGCATAAATCTAAAAGAAGGCGATTTATCGGAAACTTTTTGCTTCTTTCTTTGATCAAACTTTCTTCTAAACCCTGTTAGAAAAAGCGTTTACGGAAAGACGCTGCGCTATTCTTTTACCCGAATAGCGAAGAAAGTCCTTCCATACCCGTCTCTTCTGCTTTCTCCTCCTCTCCTTCCTTCTTCTTTTCTTTCTTCGCCGCCTCCGCTGCTTCTGCGGGCATCGCGGTTGGCGGTGCCACTGCCGCAGGGGCATAGACTGGCTGTGCTTGCTGCTCCATCGCCTCATCTATGTTGACGTCGCTAAGAGCGGATATCAGTGCTTTCACCCTGCCTTTATCTGCCTCTATACCCGCAGCCCCCATTACCGCTGTTATTCCATCCTCTGTGACTTCCTTACCCGAGTTATGCAAGAGCAATGCTGCATATATATATTCCATCTCTTCGTTCTACCTCCTTCTCTTTATCCTTTATATTCCATACTCTAATATTTTACTTATATAAAGAATTTAGATATTAGTATATTTCATTTCAGGTGTTGCGTCAGTAAAAGTCTATGCTATGAAATTTACAATGGTAATCCCCTCGTATTGGGCAAGAGAAAGCGAAAGAACATATCGGTAATGATATTGAAGGAAGACCCATTAACGGAGTAGCGGGATATTACCTTCAACCAGTGAAGAAGGTCGAAAGGAATATCTAAAACCAAAATCAAATATTTATTTATGAAGAATACAAAACAAAATCAGAGAAATACAAGTATCGACGTATATTTGGAAGAATACAACGCACTTCGTGAAGAAATACTTTTAAGAATGAAAGAGCGAAATGCAGTAGGTAACTACATATTACTCCTTATCTCCGCACTTATTGTTGCCATTTGGCAAATACCTGGCAGAATAGAACAGGAAAGGACTTTTATAATTTTCCTGCTGATTATACCTGTGATCTTCTTTTTCTTAGCGTTAATATATTGTTGGCATGATCTAATGATAGCAAGTTTAGGAGGTTATATCAATCAAATTCTTCGCCACAAGTTAATAGAAGTTTGTCAGCATGAAGATAGATATATTGGGATGGGAAAGATATCTCCAAAAACGTTATCAGGAATGAGGAAAAGATGATTATAAAGCATAAAAGCAATCCAATAATTAAACCTGGTGATGTAAAACCCTCAATAGAAGGATACAAAGTGCTTGGTGCTTTTAATCCGGGTGCGATAAATTTCGGTGATGAAATCGTTCTTCTACTGCGTGTCTCGGAGGGATGCAAAACCAGGGAAGGATATATCCGTACGCCTGTATGCCGGTTTGAGAATGGAATGTCCTATCCTGACATTGTAGAATTAAAATCTTCTGATCCAGAAGTCATTCTAAAAGACACACGTAGTATCGCATATAAAGGGCAGGAGTATCTCTCCACTATAAGCCATATAAGATTAGCCAGAAGTAAGGATGGTATTAACTTTAATGTTGAGGATAAACCTTTCATCTATCCTGCTGATGAAACAGAGAAATATGGCGTAGAAGATGCGAGAGTAATCTTTATTGACGGTAAATACTATATTAATTATACAGCGGTTTCAGAAGATTCATGGGCTACTGCTTTGGCTATTACTGAGGATTTTAAGAGTATTGAGAGGAAAGGACTTATTTTTTACCCCGAAAACAAAGATGTTGCTATTTTCCCGGAAAAAGTTAAAGGTAAGTATATAGCACTCCATCGTCCAAATAATTCAAGATTTGGTAAGCCTTCTATATGGTATAGCGAATCGCCGGATCTTCTTCATTGGGGTAATCATAAGTGCATTGTGCGTCCAAGAGATAATAAATGGGAATCTCAAAGGATAGGGGCGGGAGCACCACCGATTAGAACCTTTGATGGCTGGCTGGTCATTTACCATGGGAGAGGAGATAATAATGTTTATTCTCTGTTTTGCCTGCTACTTGACCTCGAAGAACCATCCCGCGTAGTAAGGAGAGCTTCCACACCATTATTGGCACCGACAGAGCCTTATGAGACTGAAGGATTCTTTCCGAATGTTGTATTCTCAAATGGTATTGCCGAGAAAGATGGTAAGATTTATGTATATTATGGAGCATCAGACGACTCAGTTAATGTAGTTATCACAGATATTAATAGTCTGCTCGGTAGTTTTTAGCATGATTCTGAAAATCTGTGTAATCTTGTGGTTATAAAAGAAGCGGGGATGGAAGCGAGGGTAATATTTACAGAATTCATTTCTGATTGCAGAAACTTTTATAAGCTTGTTCGAAGATATGTTGATATTAACAAAGAATAAAGCGTTTTAAATAGGCATGAGGTCTATGATTTAGTTCTAAGGAATGTTAGGCGCTGTGCTGTTTTGGCATCATGTGAAATGTCCCAAACGCACACGAATATAGTGGTAAATTTGTTGTGGCACATTCA